>JANWKO010000140.1 GCA_025451335.1 Gammaproteobacteria bacterium | reverse complement strand
TCTTGACTGTTGACCAATGCATTGGTCAACAGTCAAGACTTGACCCCCAAGACTTGGGCAGATAAAGATTCCATGCATAATAACTCAAAGTTAAATGCTTGATACACCAAAGAACTAGCAGAATTTTTAAGTTATAAGAGAATTGATTTAATGGAAAAAAGCAAAGGAAAAGCTTTTTACGATCATGTTGATCATTCATCTAAAAGAACGTCAAAAGGAAGTATTAATTAGAGTTAGCAGAATTTCCTTCATTTTGTTTTGATGTTGGGTTCATTAATGTCTTATAAACGACTCCATAATTTATAAACAAATATGGCATAGCCCATATCAAACCTATACAAAGTGGTAAAATGCTTAAAAATAATATTATAGTATTTAATAAACTTAAACCTAATAATCTCCAGACGTTATTTTTAGTCGCTTTAAACGAACTTTTTATTGCTTGCCAAGGATTTATTTTGGTCGTTACAACAATTATCCTGCTTAAGTACATTCTTAAGGTTAAATAAATCATTAAAATAATTGCAATAATTCCTAACAAGATACTGATGTAAGTTTGTATTGGCGGAGCGCCTTTAAAGCTATATAAAATAATTCCAGAAAATAAAAGAAAAAAAGTGGGTAAAATAATTAATAATTGTAAAATGTAAAGTCCAATCATTTTAATGAATAGCTTAATATCAAAAACATAACGTATCATGTTAAATTGAATATTGGCGCCGGAAGCTCTTTCAGATCCGAAGTAAATCAGCCCCCAAGATAAAATGGCATAAAGAATCTTAAAAAAGACAAAAACGATTAATGCTACGATAGTTATTGCTGCAAATGTTATTCCATTTTTCTTTAGATAAATTTCAATGCCTTGACTTGCTAGTGAAAGCAATATCAATACAACCACCACTAGAAAAAACGTTGCTTTTGTACCTTTAACTTTATGCCAAGCATTCCTAATTGTTTCAAAAACGGGTAATTTATTCATTATAATTGCATCCCTACACACATAACGAATATGCCAAAACTGAAAATATTAAGATTGCCCTACCCTATTAAACAGTAATGGCTAGCGTTTAGTTTTACCGCCCTCGAGAATGATGCATCGTACGAGGAATCCTATTCATTTGCATTCCACCTCGTTTAGAACTGATATTTCCCGTATTACGACCTACATGTTCTAGTTGTCGTAGGTTTTGATGTTCTTGAACGATTTTATCGTGAAACGCTTTGATGGCATCCGCCAATGTTAACGGTTTATTTACTACCGCCTTTGGAGTTTTATTTTTAGTTTTGGTTTTGGTAATTGTTTTGGATTTATCAAGATCTCGACTATCTTTGCGAAGTATTTTTTTCTGCTCTGTTGATTTCAACTCCACTTTATTTTTTTTGATTTTTTTAGTTGAAGTACTTGATGATTTCACTTTCTTCTTAGGTAAACTTTTTTTTGCAACTGTCTTTATTTTCGAGGTTTCTTTCTTCGCTTTTTTAATTACGGGCTTCTTTGCTTTCGATGTGGTTTTCGGAGATTTCATTTTTCTTTTTGCTGCGCGCATAATTAGCCTCCTTTTGTATCATTTCTTTTATTATACCTCATAGTTAAACCTAAATTGGACACAGGATGAGTTACTGAATTAAGTTAAAGCAGCGCTCTTAGTCATTGAATAGACAGGAAAAAATATTCATTGCTGCTCAAATCTCTAAATTATAGATTTCTTGAATAAAATTAAAAATCTATCTCTACTGATAGAATCCGCGATTTATGAACAAGAAAAAAAGGTCTAAGGATGTTAAAATTGAATAATCACCCTTTCATTATTATGAAATTTGCACTCAGAAAACATTGATATGCAGCAAATGATATAATCAACCACATATCAAATTTTTAAATATTGCCAGCTATCAAATTAATAATCCCTGAAAAATCTGTCTCAGCATTTCCTTGATTAACAAACAATGAATATAGTTCTGTTGTCACGGCCCCTAAAGGAATATCTGCATTAACACTTTCTGCTGCATGCTGGCCAAGACGCAAGTCTTTTAACATCATTTTTGCCATAAATCCTGGTTTATAATCATTATTGGAAGGTGCTTTTTCTATGATACCTGGCACAGGACAATAGCTTGTCATTGACCAACATTGCCCAGAAGCATTAGAACTGATTTCAAAAAATTTCTTCGGATCTAATCCCAATTTTTGTCCTAGAGAAAAACCTTCGCTCACAGCAATCATGGAAATTCCAAGAATCAAATTATTACAAATTTTTGCGGCTTGGCCATTTCCAGCCGATCCCGCATGAACGATTTTTTTACCGAGTTTTTCTAAAATTGGTTGCGCTCGTTTAAAATTTTCTTCACTACCGCCTACCATAAAAGTGAGCGTCGCAGCTTCGGCCCCTACTGTTCCACCTGATACAGGCGCATCAACCATTGCAATATTCATTTTTTCAGCTTTGCTATGCAGATCTCGACACGTGACTATATCAATCGATGATGAATCGATATAAAGAACATCTTTCTTTGCATTATTGAACAGTCCATTTTCTTGCAAACACACATCACTGACTTGTTGCCCTGTTTGTAACATAGTAATAATAACATCTGCTTCTTTTGCTACATCAGCCAAGGTTTTTGCCCCTTTCGCTCCTTTTGCAACAAGAGCATCGATTGCTGTGGGTACAACATCAAAAACCGTAACTTGAAATCCTGCTTTTACAAGATTCTGCGCCATATGACTACCCATATGGCCCAGACCAACAAATCCAATTTTCATAGCAAAGCTCCTTGATTATTACCCTGTACTTTTATCTCTAAAGAAAGTTCTGTTGTTAAAAGTTAACCGAAAATTTTTGATTTTTGAGAATGGCAGCGCAATTTACGTAATTGGTAAATGAGCTGCAAAACGCAGAAAATCGGAAATTTTCGGCCAGTATCGTAGAATTTCCAACATAGCCTAATGGTGGGTTGGCATGCTAAATTCTGTACCCTTCGAATCCTTCAACCATTTTTGCGTAATCGTCTTAAGTTTCGTATAGAATTGCACACCTTCCATGCCATGCATATGAATATCACCAAACATAGAACGCTTCCAACCACCAAAGCTATGATACGCAACTGGCACAGGAATCGGAATATTGACACCTACCATTCCCACTTGAACTTTATTTGCAAATGTTCTTGCAGCGTTTCCATCACCTGTAAAAATTGCGGTGCCATTACCAAACTCATGTTCATTAATTAATTTTAAGGCACTATTAAAATCGGGTACACGCACTATCGATAATACAGGTCCAAAAATTTCTTCTTTATAAATTCGCATTTCAGGTTTAACTTTATCAAATAAAGAAGCACCTATAAAAAACCCTTTTTCAAAACCTTTTGCTTTAAAATCGCGCCCATCTATAACTAGTTCCGCGCCTTCTTTCACGCCTAAGTCAATGTAAGACTTCACTTTTTCTTGATGCGCTTTCGTCACCAAAGGTCCCATTTCTGTCGTCTTATCTTTACCGGAACCTACGACTAATTTATCCACCCGAGGCTTAATTCTTTTAATCAATTCATCTGCTACTTTATCCCCAATGGTTACAGCAACAGAAATTGCCATACAACGTTCACCAGCAGAACCATACGCTGCACCGACAATGGCATCAGCCGCTTGCTCTAAATCCGCATCTGGCATCACGACACAATGATTCTTTGCGCCACCGAATGCTTGTACACGCTTACCATGTGAAATCGCCGTATTGTAAACATATTCTGCGACTGGGGTGGATCCAACAAAACTTACTGCTTTCACATCATGGTGTTTTAATAACATATCTACTGCAGCTTTATCCCCTTGCACCACATTCAATACGCCATCCGGTGCACCTGCTTCCTTTAATAATTGTGCTAAACGAATAGAACAAGAAGGATCTTTTTCCGATGGTTTTAATACAAACGTATTGCCACAGGCAATAGCCATAGGGAACATCCACAATGGAATCATGGCAGGAAAATTAAAGGGCGTAATGCCTACACAGACTCCAAGAGGTTGACGTACAGAATAACTATCCATCTCTGTTGCCACATCTTCTGAATAACTACCTTTTAAAAGATTAGGTACACCACAGACAAATTCCACGACATCAATCCCACGTTGCACTGATCCACGCGCATCACTTAATGTTTTTCCATGCTCCTTAGTTACTAATTGTGCTAATTCATCGATATGTTTTTCAAGCAGCATTTTAAAATTAAATAAAACTCTTGCGCGACGTAAAGGTGTGGTTCCTGACCAAGCCGTAAAAGCTGTTTTGGCCGCTGCTACGGCATTATCAATAATGGATTGATCTGCTAGGGCGACTTGACCACTAACTTCACCGGTTGCGGGATTATAAATTTCTAAGGTTTTACCAGTAACGGGAATGAGTTGGCCATGGATGAAATGGGATACCTGATAAGACATAGTTCCTTCCTTTGATTGATGTTATTATTTAAATGTTAAAGTAAGACAGTGTGCAATTATACCTTGCGTTGGGCGAAATCTTAAATATAAATTATTATGCTTTTTTTATGTACAAATTGCTTAGGTAATTAGGGCGGCTTAAAAATCCAATTAAATGTGTTTCTTTCTCTTTCATCTCTTTTGCTTCTTTTAAAGTAATACGACCTTCGATAAGCCCTTGAACCAATATATTAAGAGATCTTAGACAAAAGTGTTTAAACTCGTTAAGATCTTCCAATCTGAATCCCTCTGCCAAAAAACGTTTCCCTTGAAATTTGTCTAGGATTATTTTCAAAATTTTCAGATCACACTTAATAATAGTATCAAGTGGAAAACGACGAAATAATCCTAAATCACAATCACTTGAAATAAGAAAATTTAATTTGGAATAATTAATTTTAACTATAAATGGCACAACTCCTTCTTTACCCAATAATTTATAAAGTTCATCTAGAAAACTTATCCCTTTTTCGGTGCAGAGCAAAGCTAATTTATTATGTTTACTATCACTCGCACGTATTTTTACAGCCGATTCAACATCTAAAGTGTTTCCCATCAAAGCTTGTTGCGCGGCTGTAGTTGAAAAAAGATCTCTTATAACTGAATTTAGAGCTGCAATGTCTTCTTTAGTTTTTACTTTAATGCGCTCATGAACTAAAGCAGTTAGTCCTCCAAGAGTGTACAAATCTCGCAACATCGCGATTAACATAGGATCATTTGCAACTTCTGGGTTAATTAAGTCTGCTCCAAGAAGAAATAAACCGCAAGGATGTTCATATTGTGGAAATAGTTTAAACTCATCAAAAATTTCTTGACCTTTCTCAAGCTGATTAGTTCGATAATCCTGACCTCCTAATTCAGTAAGCCAGCTATCAACTTCTTTAGCTTCGGCTTCATTTACAGAGTTAAGTCCATTTTCTAATTCAACACTATATAACTCAATATCTCTATGAGCTTTTGCAAATTCAAATTTTACCCATTTTAAAAATTCTTCATTAACTTGCTCTGTTGAACCAAATTTTTTTTTCCGATTCAAAAGGACAAATAATAATAACTGACTAATGAATACATCGTGAGATAACTGGTCACCTTTGAGTTGAAGCTCCTTAAGCAAGTCTCTATATAGTTTATCAAATTCAGGTATATGCTCATCGCCCAGTTCTTGAGTAAAGGTCGCTGTAAATCCAAACATAACATTCTCATAAATATAAGTGTAATGGTTAATATTTAAACATATATATATGAGATTGTCTACTAATTAATCGTTAATTTGAGCATACTTTCATCTGCTGCGCTAACTTATTGAATAAAATAATGATTGTTATGGCCATAATTACTTGATTGAAGCACTTTTATTAATCAATATTCTTTTAAAATCAATTTTAGTGTGCTAAAATTGCACAGACTATTATATTTAAGGTTTCGCAATGATCAATCGATGGGTAAGATCAAGTGATTTTTTCGCTTCGAAGAAAGTTGCATTTATGCACATCGCTGGGACACGTTCTTCGGATATATCCATCATCAAAGAAATTAATGTAGAAATTATCTCCTATAGATATCCAATCGTTAGTATCATTCCCTCGCCTAAATATCAAAGTGAAGTCGATAGTATTTTTCTCAGCTGCTTTCCTGAACACACACCAAAATGGAGATCTATATCTAACACAGTAGACATCCCATTAAACACAGCATCATTACCTAAATTTAAAAAATTCTTTGCTAAATTAAATGAATTTATCGAAAAAAATAATATTAAGCCTGCAAAACAATTTCCTTCAGAACTAATAGATGAATTTCATGTGATGCTATATCCCCGAAATTCTCAAAAACATATTATTTCTAATAAAATCAATTTTGGTATTTTCAATCCTAGCAAACAAAACTCCACTGAACTCATAGAATTATTTCGCAAGGAAAGACATCCTGAAACATTTGTCCATGACAAACAAAAAATGCGTCGCTATAAACAACTGTTAGTTCGAGGATATAATGTCAATCAATTTAATTCAGAAGGTATTTCTTTATTTTTTTATATTGCTGTACACAAATACCATCCTAAAATTTGGAAATTTGCTTTGATTTATGGAGGCATTATATCTCTACCTGTCGGTAACCCTTTAGATATAGCAAATGGGATATATAAATTTTCAGCTTTAGAATTATTATTACAAGATGGACAAATAGAAAATGCTAATATTGTCGCCAATGCTTATGCTAAACCACAAAAGGCACTTTCAACACCTAAACAAACATTGGTTAAAGACATTAAAGTATTCGAAAAAGACAAAGTCACTTTTACTTTTTTAAAGTTATATAATAGTTCATCTATTGAAACCTGTCTTAAATCAATAGAAAATTTAACGCCTGCTGAAAGAAAGGAATTGCTTGAGTCTTTTTCTAAAATGTATACAAATCGAAATCGTGATCCCAAAATTGTTATTCAAGAGTTTGAAGAGGATTTTTCCCCAAATCCAAAATGTAATGGTAAATTAGTTGAGATGGTATTCCTCCATGACGCAACAACTGGTTCAAAAAAATTAATTGGTTTTAATCTCTTCTTAGTTTTATTAAATGTTTCCACTCGTCCTGTTCGACATACGTTCATTTGCCAGCATTCAGATCTTGATATCGAGTTTCGCCATATGGGTCTCGGGTTCTTTCTTGCCTTACGCATGGCATTTAGCTTGCATATTCTGATGGGCGAGCATATTACCGTACGATTTTCTGCTATTAGTTATGATAGTTATCAAATCGTTGAAGATATTGAACATTCACCTAAAAATTGGCCTGAACATTACGATCGTGAAGAAGTATTAGAAGTAGGTCTAGAGCGAGAATATCAAACTCAAGTCAAGATCGTCAGTGATCTTATGACCTGTTATGTTGATGAAGCAATAACGGTTAGAGACACTCAATTGCCAAAAACCATTTGGGCTGAGTTTTTTCATGATGAAATTTTAGGGTATTCAGAATATCCGCAACAACCTCAAGAAGCATCACGAGGTGGCTTAATAATGGTTGATATCGGCGATAAGTTTCTTAACAAAATGTCCGAAAAATCTGCCCGAATGGGTATTGATTTTATTACCCACATGTATCATTTAGGTCTATGTTTACCAAAATTAATTAGGGACTTGGGTGATAAAAAACCCAATATGCAATTACTTCGACGTTATCCTTCTACTGTAGATTGTTTTTGGTATGGATTTGCTCATCAGTCAGAAGTTGATTTATTAAAACCAAAAACTCAATTTAAAACCAGCAGATTATAAAAAATATTATTAAAGTATCCCCTATTTTGAGCTTCGCGAGATATCTTGAAAGATGAGTTTAGCTTGAGGAATATTCACCTAATACAATCTATGATCAAATTTAAAGATTTCAAAAAATATTGCTTAAAATCATGTATAAAAATATTGAGTTATAAACATATTGTTGTCTCAAGACAAATTTTAAACTACAATTATGCCTTTGTTTTAATTTTAACATCAGACTCATTCGAAGGTAATTAATAATGGCAAATATTCATAGGAAACTTAAAAGAGCTCAAGAACGCAAATACGGCCATCTCCATGAAAAAAAACCACAACATACTAAATTAAATGTTTCCGGAACAATTTTAGCAGGTCTTTCTTCTATTACTTCTGGTGCCAGAAATGCAATTAGCACAACAAGTAATTCATTAAGCCATGCTGCAAGGGTAACAAGCAGCTCATTAGCCAGCTTCGCTAGCATATCAAAAAGCACGATGAAAGGGACAATAAAAGGTTTGGTCTACACAGCTGAAGCAATCAAAGAAAATCCTGAGACAGTGGTTATTCGAACTTTAATAGGTGCAGCTTCCGGCGCAACAATGGGATTGCTATGTTCCAAAGCGGATTTGCAACTTGCCCAAGAAAATAAATTCGGTGAGAATTTAAAAGAATTAGCCAAGTCAAATTCAGGTTGTGAATTTGGTTTAGAAGCGCGACCTGAAGGACCTCCTCGTCCATATATTTCTTGTGCTCAAAATAAAACTTTGGAATATGCATTATCTGCCCAAGCTCGGATAGATATGTTAGCTGTAATTCCCAGCATAATGCCCTACGCCAAAATTAATGTTCCGAATGGAGCTGCTATTGCTGCTATTTCAGGTTTGTTATGTGGAATATTTGGCGCACTGGAAAAAAAATACGACAAAGATCTTCGTGCAAGGATTGAAAAAGATAGGTTAACTCCTGTTGAATTAATAACTTGTGCTAAAGAAACAAAATCAAAAGATACTTTGGAAAAAAAATTAAGTGCAAGCGCTTATTCTTTGTTTAGAAAGTTAGGCTCGGGAGCTTATCCCGGCGGTGAATTACATGGTATATTCCAAGGTTTTGCCGTATCAGGTGGACTCTTATTTCTGTGTAATCTCTTAAAAATGGAAAGAGGGCTAAGTGCTATGATATTTATAGCAAGTTTATTCCTACCTGCTTGGAAACAATTTTTTGAACTTAATCATACAGAACCTCTTAGCGATGGACGGTTCTCCAGTAAAGAAATGGTTGGGGCTTTGCTTGGCATGTTAGCTATTGATGCACCATCGTTTGCTAATATGATTGGCTCTGGAGTTTTACTTCCTGTTGGTTTAGTTTCGCTCGCTTCTGATTTACATAAGATCATTATTAATGATTTATTTATAGAAGATTCAAAAAAACCTATGGCACGAATCTATTAGGGTTTCAATTCTGCATTCAAAACATTAGAAGAAAGATAAAATAATTTTTTGCTGTCTATAAAAAGACTTAAATATCAATGAGCTATATTATTTTTTTAGTCAATCTTATTTTTTATTGCGCATTATAATTAATATGTATTCAACATTGATTGGAGAATTACCATGTTGGGCGAGCGAAAAGACGAATTTATTTTGTATGAAACCCCTGAAGGTAGGGAGAAAATTTTTGCTGCTATTTTAAAAGAAGGTAAAGAAGAAATACCAAAACGAAGTGATCATGAACATAATATCAAAGAAATGCTCTCAACTGGAAGCCAAGATTATCTTTTACAAGCTATTAGAGAATTGCAACTTTTACAAGATCGTCGTAATGGAATCAAATCTCGATATACAGAAATTGAGGTTAATGGCGTAAAACATGAAATTTTAATTCGTGACGCCAAAGAGCAAAAAACATATGAACCAGGTTATGAAAATTGGGCCATCATGGGCCTGAATTATTTTAATGCGGCAAGAAAATTATTAGAAAGCAATTCACTATTAAACAAATTGGATATTGAAAATAAAATTCGTGGTTTAGCAAACATTTTCTTTGAAAAAATAAAGAATTGCACCAATCCAGAAGCTGAACTTAAAAGGATGCTAAACTTTGGACTCGTACCTTTACTACAAAAAACCGATCTTAATCTTTCACCTGAAGAAATTAAAAAAAGATTAGGTGAAATTAGAGATTTTTGCAATTTTGATTATCCAACTCATAGTGTAGCAACCATCACCAGCATTCCAGATGAAAAAAAAAGTTTTAATGTTTTACAAATTGATGTACCGATGTGTGGGGGTTTTACACCTACTCAAAGAGTGCAACTTGAGAGAATAAGAAATACCGATCTCAGAGAAGAACAAAAACTTGATGGCATTGATTGGTATAAAGGATTACCACCTCGCATCAAAAAATTAGTCAGAATGCATGCAAAAGATATCCTAGCTGGAAAAACGATTCCGACACAACTCAGAACTTTTTTACCTGGAATTAGAAACGCTGCTCAAGAACGAATTTATTTAGATGAATCTAAAGGTGTTGACGATTATATTCATGATTGCTGTCACACTGGTACACTTGCTCATGAATTAAAAGAAGGCAATGTTGATGCTACAGCACGAAGTATTTTACAATTGCAAAAATTAACAGGCGCAGATGTCGTACATCTGCAATCTTTATTGAGTCCAGTTAATCCTTCGGATGATTTTCTTGATGATCAAGTATTGAAAGGTATGCAAGTTGCCGCCCAATCCCAATCTCAAGAAAGTAAAACCAAATTTTATTATTCCAGTACACCTGTCAATGCAATTAGAACATTTTCTGAAAGGATTTTGGAAGGTGCTGAATTAGTTTGTCTTGAGGCAAGAGAATTGCTAAATACAGCAAGAAGACATTACAATGATGATCAATTTAGATTGTTATTAAAAGATAAAGAAGTTCAACTATTACAAATGTTTATTCAAACTTTTTATGCTTTGAGCCGTATTGCTATGGATAATGAAAATAAATCATTGCAATATTCAGCTTTAACCAATTGTATTGTTTCACTATATAACAAATTAAATAAAAAATACGAAATCATTTTAAACGAAGATAATGAGCCAAAAATTATTACTAATGATCCTTCTTGCCGTAGCGGTAAGGATAGAGGAGGCATGGCTCGTTATTTAGCGAGTTGCTACGCTATTGCAGCTCACAAAGGCGCTTATGATAGAACTGGTCTAAAGTTTAATTTGCCGCTAAATAAACTAGTTCAAGAAAGAATGGCCTTAAGTGGGCATGTTAGATTTCAAGCAGGATCGTTCGGAGGAACATATGGAGCGCAAGGCATAAAATCCGATACTAAATCTGCTATCCCAGAAAGTATGAAAAAACTTCCTTTTGTCGAAAAAACCGCTAAGTATAACAAGAAATTTCCTGATCTAGTTGGAACGAAATGGTATAAGAATTTAAAGGCTTGGGCTTGGCTTTCTGGTTTGGGAATTCCTGTTACGGCATATTATATTTACACTATTTATAAAGAAAATCAGAAATATAATAACCAAAAAGCACTTGCTAAAGATTACATTGGTTTTGTTGCGCGAATACCTACTCCCCAACCATTAACAGATGAGTCTTCATTTAGAGCTCAACCTGATCAACCCCAATTACTTTCTCAACCTGGTTCTTCAACTTTATTTGCTAGATCTATAGCGGAAACGCGACGTTCTTCACTAACTAAACCATTGCTTGAACCTAGCTCCGAAAGCGATCATTTATCCGATACAAATACAGATCCGACGAAAGAAAGTCTAATTGATGATGTTAATATTCAACTTGCACGATTAAGAGATGAAGGAGAATTACCAGAATATACTCCTCCTAGCCCGAAAAAAACTTCTTAACTAATATCCTTTTTCTACGTCGACTGTATTCAACAATTTTTTCCCCGTTATCAAATTGCAGTAATTTTCATAAATTTGTGGCGCAGCAGTATGTGGATTAGTGACGGATGCAATATGTGGCGTCACACGTATTTTTGGCTGCGACCAAAATGGATGTTCGGGAGGAAGCGGTTCTTGACGAAAGACATCTAAGCAAGCTCCACTCAGTCGCCCAGAAGAAAGGGCTTGTAACAAATCTTCTTCAACTAAATGTTCGCCTCTGCCTAAATTTATTATATAAGCATCTTTCGGTAATTGAGCAAAGGTATTTTTATTTAAAATATTTCGCGTTTCCTTAGTCAAAGGCAGCATGCAAACTAAAATATCTGTTTGGGCTAAAAATGTTAGAAATTCTTCTTTTCCTGAATAGCTTTTTAGATCGGGAATTTTTTTCTGTGTTTGTCGCCATCCCACGACTTTTAATCCTACGTGTTGCAAAGCCCGTGCTGCTTTTTCACCTAAAAAACCTAAGCCCATAATACCTATTGTCTTATCTGAATAATTAAAAGGAGGTTTTTTAAACCATATTTTTTCTTTTTGTTTTTCTTCCCACACTTCCATTCTTTTTACATAGTGTAGAACACAAACTTGAACATATTGAATTATATCTGTAGCCATGTAAGGATCTGTCACACGTACTATAGGAACGTGCTTTGGTAGATCGAGGTCATTTATGACATGATCAACCCCAGCTGCTAATGACGCAATTAATTTAAGTTGCGGAAAATTTTTAAATACGCCCACCGGAGGTAACCAAACAAAAGCAGCAACAATTTCGTTGACATCACCGACATCTGGCCAAATTCGTATATCAAGAGTCGAATCAAAATCTAACAATTCTTTTTTCCAAGCATTGGTAAACCAGTGGTAGTCTTTGGTCTCTTGTAGGTCTCGTCCAACGATGATTGCTATTGCCATTTTTATTTCCCTATTAAGGGGTCAAGTCTTGACTTTTGACCAATGGGATCGTACAAAGTTGGTAAATATGATTTCTCAAAGCTAACAAATGATGTATGTCTAATTTATTAAATCTTACTTTATCGTATTCCAATTTTGTACTTGACCCCATTGGTCAAAAGTCAAGACTTGACCCCTTTATTTGCTAAATTCACCTTTGATTGCATAGGTCGATCTAAAAAACCCACGATAAATCTTCCCACTTCGATTATTTTATTTAAATCAACGCCAGTTTTAATACCCATGCCATTTAGCATGTACAATACATCTTCTGTCGCAACATTACCTGTTGCACCTTTTGCATATGGACATCCGCCTAAGCCACCCACAGAGCTATCAATGATTGCAATGCCACATTCTAACGCAACATAAATATTTGCAAGTGCTTGACCATAAGTATCATGAAAATGTACGGCTAATTTTTCTGGCGGGACTTTTTTTAACACGAGTTCTAGCATCTTTTTTGTTTTTGTGGGTGTGCCAACACCTATTGTGTCGCCGAGAGAAATTTCATAACATCCGAGTTGAATTAATTTTTCTGCTAAATCGGCTACAGTTTTAGGATCAATCTCACCTTCATAGGGTGAACCCAATGCGCAAGAAATATAACCACGAACAGGAATTTGATTTGCTTTAGCCGTATTGAGCATGACAGCAATATTCTGTAAATTTTCTTCGACGGTACAATTAATATTGCGTCGACAAAATTCTTCCGATGGCGTACTAAAAATCGCAACTTCTTTGACACCTGCTTCGACCGCGTTCTTTAATCCACGATCGTTTGGAACAAATACTGGATATGAAATCCCAGATTTTTTTGTCATGCCTTGAAATACTTCACGATGATCTGCAAGTTGTGGAATCCATTTAGGAGAAACAAAACTGGTTGCTTCGATAACAGATAGTCCTGTTTCAGACAAACGATTGATAAAATCAATTTTTATATTCGTGGGAATAGTTTTGGATTCATTTTGTAATCCATCACGCGGACCGACTTCAACCAGTTTTACTGACTTTGGAAATGTCATAGGTTATTTGCCCGTAAAATGCGGTTTGCGTTTTTCATTAAATGCGCGTATACCTTCTTCTCGGTCTTGTGTTGGTAATAAACGATTATAAGCTTCTATTTCAAAAGCAAATCCTGACTTCACATCTAAATGTTGTGACATATTTAAAGATTTTTTTACTAGTTTTACAGCTAGTGGTGCATTTTCTACAATTATTTTTGCAGTCTTTATCACTTCATTCATCAATTGATCTGGTTCACAGACTTTGTTAACAATATCCCATTCAAATGCTTCGACTGCTGTAAAAGTTGAAGCTGTAAAAGTTAATTCTTTCGCTCGTTTCAAACCACAAGCACGTGGTAAATGTTGCGAGCCTAACGCCCCTGGAATAAGTCCGATTTTAACTTCGGATTGGGCAAACGTAGCGGTTTTTGAAGCATAGGCAAAATCACTTGATAGAACTAATTCTAACCCACCACCAAACGCAGGCCCATTCACTGCTGCAAAAATAGGTATGGGACAATCCAACATGGAAAAAATAGCTTGCTCCAATACGGCACGTTGTTTTTGCCAAACCTCTAAGCTCATATTACTACGTTCTTTTAAATCTGCACCTGCACAAAATGCTTTACCTGCACCTGTCAAAACAACAAGACGGAAATCATTATGTTCAGAATATAAATCACGCCATAGTTCAAAAAGATCTTGCATCATTTGAAAATTAATTGCGTTAAGTGATTCAGGTCGGTTAAGAGTAACCTGTAAAATATAATCGTCTATTTTCTCTAAAATTAAAGTATTGAATTTCTTCATTATCACATCCTAAATAATCCAAATTGTGTTGGTAAAATAGACGCATTCAGTGAAGCTGAGATTCCTAAACCAAGAACTTTACGTGTATCGAGTGGATCTATTACTCCATCATCCCATAATCGTGCACTTGAATAATAAGCATTTCCTTGTCGAGCATATTGTTCCAAAATTGGCGCTTTCAATTTTTCCTCTTCTTCTGTACTCCAATTTTTGCCGAGTCGTTCATGTTTCTCACGAGTCACTTGCGCTAATACATTTGCTGCTTGTTCTCCACCCATCACAGCGATTCGTGCATTGGGCCACATCCACAAAAATCGAGGATCATAAGCACGTCCACACATTGCATAATTTCCTGCGCCAAAACTGCCACCGATAATGACAGTAAATTTGGGTACTTGAGCACAGGCAACTGCTGTCACCAATTTAGCACCATTCTTCGCAATACCTTCCGCTTCATATTTGCTTCCTACCATAAAACCCGTGATATTTTGCAAAAATACGAGTGGAATTCCACGTTGACAACATAATTCAATAAAGTGTGTGCCTTTGAGAGCTGACTCAGAAAAAAGAATACCGTTATTGGCTAAAATTCCAATTGGCATCCCATAAAGATGGGCGAATCCACACACTAATGTCTTACCATATTGTGCTTTGAATTCGTCAAATTCAGATCCATCGACAATGCGTAAGATAACTTCTCGCACATCAAACGGATATCGAGAATCTTCGGGAATAATTCCATATAATTCTTCAAAATTTAATTTCGGTTCTTTTGGTTTACGTAATGCTAAAGAGATTTTTTTTTCATAATTTAAATTAGCAACGATGCGCCGAGCAATAGCAATAGCATTTTCATCATTTTGCGCATAATGATCTGCCACTCCAGAAATGCGACAATGAACATCTGCACCACCTAGC
Source organism: Gammaproteobacteria bacterium (assembly GCA_025451335.1). GTDB lineage: Bacteria > Pseudomonadota > Gammaproteobacteria > DSM-16500 > DSM-16500 > JAJPGW01. The sequence goes on along the minus strand of JANWKO010000140.1, from coordinate 4,204 downwards.
GCTTCTGCTGTCACCACTTCCCCCGTGGCAGCTTTGACAAGCGGTGGTCCCGCTAAGAAAATTGTGGCTTGATTACGAACCATGATAGATTCATCTGACATAGCTGGTACATAGGCACCACCTGCTGTGCAGGATCCCATCACAACTGCAATTTGTGGAATACCTTGTGCTGACATATTTGCTTGATTAAAGAAAATTCTTCCAAAGTGATTAACATCTGGAAAAACTTCATCTTGTTTTGGTAAAAAAGCTCCGCCAGAATCCACCATATAAATACATGGTAAGCGATTTTCTTGCGCTATTTTTTGCGCTCGTAAATGTTTTTTGACAGTAACGGGATAATAAGTTCCACCTTTTACTGTTGCATCATTTGCAACTATCATACATTCGATATTATTGATGCGACCTATTCCAGTGATAATACCTGCTGCTGGAATTTCATCATCATACATTTGATAACCAGCGAGTTGCGATAATTCTAAAAATTCCGCATCTTGATCTAACAATAATTGAATCCGTTCTCGAGGTAATAATTTACCATGTTCTTTATGGCGCTCTCTCGATATTTTATTTCCACCTTGTGCAATATGTGTCAGTTTTTCTTTTAATTCATTTACTAACAATTGCATAGTTTGGGCATTACGCTTGAATGAATCACTCGTAGGATCAATTTGAGTTTTGAAATTTGTCATGCTTTCCCACTCACGTTAAATAATTCTCGGCCAATTATCATGCGACGAATCTCAGAAGTGCCTGCACCAATTTCATATAATTTTGCATCTCGCAATAAACGTCCTGTGGGAAATTCATTAATATAACCATTCCCACCTAAACATTGAATTGCTTCCAATGCGATTTTTGTTGCATTTTCCGAAGTGTAAAGAATCACACCCGCTGAATCTTGCGGTAAAATTTTTCCTTTATCTGCTGCTTTTGCCATTGTATATAGATAGGCACGCGAAGAACTTAATGCAACATAACAATTAGCAATTTTATTTTGAATCAGTTGAAACTCGCCGATAGAGTGCCCGAATTGTTTACGTTCATGGACATAAGGCAATACTACATCTAAACAGGCTTGCATTATACCAATAGGGCCAGCAGCTAAAATAAGACGTTCAATGTCTAATCCGGTCATTAATACTTTTGTACCATGATTTAATTCACCTAAAATATTTTCTTCAGGCACAATACAATTTTCAAATATTAATTCGCAAGTATTGGATCCGCGCATACCCAATTTATCGAGTTTCTGTGCTGTTGAAAATCCTGGAAAGTTTTTCTCGATGATAAAAGCTGTAATACCATGCGAACCAGCAGCTTTATTTGTCTTTGCATAGACTACCAAAACATGAGCATCTGGACCATTGGTAATCCACATTTTAGTACCATTTAAAACAAAATGATCATCTTTCTTTTCAGCGCTTAATTGCATGCTCATCACATCAGAACCTGAATTAGATTCACTCATTGCTAATGCGCCAACATGTTCACCGGTACAAAGTTTAGGGAGGTATTTTTGTTTTTGTTCTCGAGTTGCATTTAACCGAATTTGATTAAGACATAAGTTAGAATGTGCTCCGTAACTTAAGCCTATCGATGCTGATGCTCGACTAATTTCTTCCATAGCAATCACATGTTCAAGATATCCCAAACCTGAACCACCAAATTCTTCCTCCACTGTGATGCCAAGTAAACCCATTGCACCCAATTTTTCCCAAAGATCAGTTGGAAATTTATTTTCATGATCGATAGACATTGCACGAGGAGCTATTTCTTTTTGTGCAAAACCATGAACTGCATCGCGGAGCATGTCCACGGTTTCACCTAGATCAAAATTAAGAGAGGAAAACATCCTGTGCCCCCATAAAACATCACGCTTCTAAACTCTTAATCACCGTTGCTAAAAATCTCGTTGCTTCACCACCTGTCACTGCTCGATGATCAAATGTGAGAGAAAGTGGCATAACACGACGAATTTCCATTTTTCCATTTCGAGCCATAACAGCTTCACGAATTTTACCGCAACCTAAAATAGCAACCATAGGCGGTATTATAATTGGATTAGCATAACGTCCGGCAATCATACCAAAATTGGATAAAGTAATAGTCGCACCATGAAAATCACTGGGCGGCACGGAACGAGATTTAACAGATTGTTTGAAACTATCAATTGCCGCACGCAAATCTTTTGGGGTACGATTGGCCGCATCTTTAATTACCGGAACGAATAAACCCTCATCACTGTCAACAGCCAGCCCAATATTCACTTCCTTCAGTAAACAGCGTTCCATGGATTTGCCATCATACCAAGCGTTAAGTGATGGTTCTGCTTCCGCTCCAATAACTATTGCTTGAATCACACGCGCTGTAATATCAGTCCCTTTTACCATATTGGTAATGTCAGCATCATCCATGACTGTCACTGGTACAATTTCTTGATGAGACTGTGTCATAGCAATTGACATTGCTCGGCGTACACCGTGTAAGGATTCCACGGCTCCAGCTCCTTTTTGAAACATTGGAGCATGTGTTGATTTTTGACTTGCCTTTTTTACATCTTCAGCCGTAATTTGACCTTGTGGACCAGTACCAGTGATAGCAGTTAAATCCACATTTAATTGCTTTGCTAAGGCTCGCACTGCTGGCATTGCTTTGATAGTAGTAGATTGTTGTTTAGCAGAACCAATAATCATATCGCCTGAATCTAAAATCGTACCACTTTCTTCTAAACTTCCGACGACAGTACCTTTATCCTTTCTTACTGGCTCTTCTTCACCTTCAAACCCAACTAACGGCGCACCAGTTTGTACAACCTCACCGTTTTTTGCATATAACTTTTCAATTTTTCCAGCTTGTGGTGCAGGAACTTCAACCAATGCTTTTGCTGTCTCAACGGACACCATAGGTTGATCAACTTTGACAATATCACCTTCTTTGATAAGCCATTCTCTGATTTCTGCTTCGGCGAGACCTTCGCCAAGATCGGGTAAGTGAAATATTTTCATGCGAATTCCATAATGTTTTGTACGGTTTCAACAATTTGATTTTCATTCGGTAAGTAATATTTTTCTAAACGCATATAAGGAACAATTGTATCATAACCGGTAATGCGCTGTATGGGCGCTTTAAGTGATAATAAAGCACGTTCAGAAATTTGCGCAGAAATATCAGCTCCCACACCGCCTGAACGAGGGGCTTCATGAATGATCACGCAACGACCAGTTTTTTCGACTGATGCTATGATGGTATCAATATCTAAGGGTTTAATTGTTGCCACATCGATCACTTCTGCGCTAATCCCGTTTTCTTCTAAAATTTTTGCGGCAGCGAGTGTTTCTTTTACCATTGCGCCCCAGGTAACTAATGTAACGTCTTCTCCCAGACGTAATGTAAAACAAACATCCAATGGCAGAGCATTGCCATTATCAACAACTTCTTGTTTTGCCCAGCGATATAATCGTGATGGTTCAAGAAAAACCACTGGGTCAGGATCACGAATCGATGCCAATAATAAACCATAGGCTCTGGCTGGCGAAGAAGGAATCACCACCCGTAAGCCAGGTATATGAGCCAATATCGCTTCGGTACTTTCTGAATGATGTTCTGGTGATCGGATACCACAACCATAAGGGGTGCGAAAAACGGCCGGACAACTCATACGGCCGCGAGTTCGATTTCTCAGTCGTGAGGCGTGATTAATAATTTGATCCAAACCTGGATAAAGAAAACCCATAAATTGAAATTCTGCAACAGGTTTTAAACCCATTGCTGCCATGCCAATGGCTAAGCCCGCTATCATTGATTCAGCTAAAGGTGTATCACGCACTCTATCTGGACCAAATTTATCCAATAATCCGATAGTGGCACGAAAAACACCACCATTTTTTGCAATATCTTCTCCTAACACAACCACACTGGGATCGGCTTGCATTTCATGCGCCAGTGCTAAATTGATTGCTTCAACTAAAGTCATTTCAGCCATGTCCTGCTCCTGAATCATTTAATCCTGAGTGGATCAGTTGTTCTCTTTGTTCAGCATAAATATGAGGTAATTTTTCATACAAATAATCAAATATAGATTCAAGAGGTGCAGGTTTTACACTCATAAATTCTGCAACAATGTTTTCGACCTCAGCTGCACATTCTGCTTGTAGCTGTTCCTCACGTTGAGCATCCCAAGCGCCGCAATTTTCCAGATATT
>JANWKO010000139.1 GCA_025451335.1 Gammaproteobacteria bacterium | reverse complement strand
TGCTATATCCAATGCGTGTGAAGATAGGGTTATTTCCATGGATTTATTTTGTGGACAAAAAATCAAATGAGGACGCGGTCCATTAACAGCAAATCCTTCTCCGTATTCACAGCCTTGAGTTTGCTCAGCAAGTTCTTTTAAATTGTTTCCATACAATGCGTGACGTGTAATATCAGCATCCAATCCACCATTAATTGCGCCAAAGGACCCACCTATAACTGCACCGACTAAAGTTCTGCCTAAAATAATTTCTGGATTTTCTACAATTGCTTCAGCGGTATATCTCATTCCTTTTGCAGTTGCTATTAATACAGCTCCAGCAAATTTAGGGGTATTTAATACTCCTGTTGCAAATGTTCTAGATATATTTATGACTTCAGATGCAGCTGCAGAAATTCCTGCAGTGAATGTTCTAGGTATGTTCATTGCATGTGATGTCGTTGAAGGCATTCCAGTTACAAATGTTCCAGAAATATTTACTTTTGTATAGAGAGTTTTTTTATAATGATTACTGTGTTTACGTTCTCGAGTTCTAGTATTTGACATTTTTTTGCATTCCTTTAACTTAATCCTAAAGGTTGAGAATGTTAACTAATAATTTATCAATAAGCAAAAAGATTAAAATGTCGCTGTGCAGAATTCTGCTTAGTGAACATTGCGATTTTTTCTTGAAAAAAATGTCTTTTACTTTTAAAGTACGCTTTCAGTATTCTTTAGCAAGCATATTGAATGTTTAAAAAATACTAAATTTGTGATGTAAAAATCATCAAAAAGGTCTCTCCCATGGCTGACTGAGTCAGTATGAATTAGACCAAACTTTATTCTGAATTCAATATGAGTTGAAGCTGAATTTAGTTTACAAATTAATGATAAAATAAATACCAATAAGGATAGAATCTATGCTAAAAAAAATTTTTTTAGTTCTTGTCGCAAGTATTTCTTTATTTGCAACGGTTAATTCTTTTGCAGATATCACTTTACCGAAATCCAAAAAAGAAACTGATATTGCTTTACTCGTAGAAAATTTAGCTCCAAATACTCGTGTTCATGTGGAAGAAGGCTGGTGGGTTAGAAGTAAAGCGGATCTCTCTTTTGGACTACATGTCTTATGGGAAATGACTTTTAGTGGAATCATCAGCGATCTTTCTATTAGTTATTGGAAAAATGATCATTGGGAAGCTATTCCTGGTTGTGCCCGAGGAACTTATTCACGATCTGTTCAAGTATATGTAAGACCTTCTACTGATCCTTACATTCCCGTTTATTGTGAAACTCATATTTCATAAATAATTTTTTGGAATTGCGCTGCCAATATAAACCAGACGTATGAATTTCTTGCTAAAATAAGCTTGGCTAGTAACCATACCTACTCTACCTCTGGCGAATTATTCAGCGATGAATAATGCTAATCTCGAGAGTTTTTCCGACTTTAGCGGGGAAAGTCACGCTTCTCAGATATGAATGGGTTGTAAACTGTTCAGGGGAAGAATAAAAACAGTGAACACTTTTGTTCACATTTTTGGAAGCAGATCATATGAGTCTAGTAACGGGAGGCTGTGGCTTCATTGGTTCTAATTTCATATTGGATTGGCTAGCAATAGAAAATGAACCTGTTTTGGTTTTAGATAAATTGACTTATGCAGGCAATATTTCTAATTTAGAACAGGTTCAATCTCATCCACTTTTTACCTTTGTAAAAGGTGATATTAATGATAAAGATCTTCTGGAAACCTTATTTAAAAAATACCAACCGCGCGCTATATTAAATTTTGCCGCGGAAAGTCATGTTGATAGATCTATCAATGATCCCGATCAATTTATAAGAAACAATGTTAATGGCACATTTTGTTTGCTTGAATCGGCTAGACAATATTGGTTGAAATTAAATACTGTAGAACAAGCTTCGTTTCGCTTTTTACAAGTTTCAACCGATGAAGTATATGGATCATTAAAAACCTACGATCCTCCTTTTAATGAAACAACGAAATACTCACCTAATAATCCTTATTCTGCTTCTAAAGCGGCCGCAGATCATTTGGTGAATGCATATTTTCACACATATGGATTACCCATTTTTATAACAAATTGCTCGAATAATTATGGACCTTTGCAGTTTCCTGAAAAATTAATACCTTTTACTCTGCTTAATGCTTTACAAAATAAGCCATTATTAATTTATGGAGATGGTTTGCAAATTCGTGATTGGCTTTATGTTACCGATCATTGCGCAGCGATTCGGCAAGTGTTAGCGAATGGTAAGCCGGGAGAAACATTTAATGTTGGTGGTCAGAGTGAAAAAACCAATCTCGAAGTGGTTAACACTGTTTGTCAGATTTTAGATGAAATAAAGCCTCATCCAAATTCTATTCCCTACGCATCACTGATTACACATATCAAAGACAGACCGGGACATGATAGACGTTATGCCATAGACGCAGCAAAAATTCGTCATGAGTTAGAATGGGAGCCGAAAGAAAATTTTGCCTCAGGATTGCGCAAAACCATATCATGGTATTTAAATAATTTATCATGGATTCAAACTATCAAAAGTCATTCCAGTTTTCAAAATTGGCTTGAACTTAATTATGAAAAAAGAGGGTCAGAATGAAGGGCATTATTCTAGCAGGTGGAAGTGGCACACGGTTATATCCCAATACTCATGTTGTTTCAAAGCAATTACTGCCCATCTATGATAAGCCAATGATCTATTATCCATTCTCGACATTGATGTTGGCTGGAATAAGAGATATTTTGCTCATTTCAACTCCACAAGCTACGCCACTCTATGAACAATTATTTGCTGATGGTAATAAATGGGGAATTAATGTTTCTTATGCGGTACAAGATTCTCCCGATGGTTTGGCGCAAGCTTTTATTATTGGAAAGGATTTTATAGGGCAGGATAATTGCGCCCTCATATTAGGCGATAATATTTTTTATGGAAATGATTTATTTGATCATTTGCACAAAGCACGTCAAAAAACACATGGCGCAACCGTATTTGCTTACCCTGTCACAGATCCCGAACGTTACGGAGTTGTTGAATTTGATGATACAGGTAAAGCAATAAGCATTGAAGAAAAACCAAAATTGCCGAAGTCACATTATGCTGTAACTGGATTATATTTTTATGATAACAATGTTGTGGAAATTGCCAATGATGTAAAACCTTCTGCCCGAGGTGAACTCGAAATCACTGACATCAATCGATTTTATTTAGAAAAAGGTTTGTTGGATGTTGCCATCATGGGCCGTGGATATGCTTGGCTAGATACCGGAACTTGTGAATCCTTATTAGACGCGAGTTTATTTATCCAAACCTTAGAAAAAAGACAAGGCCTTAAGATCGCTTGTCCTGAAGAAATCGCGTATCGCATGGGGTACATCAGTGCAGAAGATTTAGAAAAGCTTTCTGAACCTTTGCTTAAAAACAGTTATGGCAAATATCTAAAAGATTTACTCACCAAAAAATTGTTTTATTGATCGTTTTCAAAATATTGCAACTTTTCACTGAATTTGTCCTGTTGAGAGGACAATTCCCTTCAGTGAACAATTTAGCTTAATTTATAACTTCAAAAAACTCATAACATTTAGCTCATTAGAAAACACCTGATTTTATTAAATATTCAATTCCCATCTCATTGTTGCTGTAAATTCTTAAGTATCTGCATAATTCATTGAAATTTATAGGGAAAACCCCACTTTCATTTTAAATTCGAAATTTGTTTTATAATGAATAGAGATACCAAAACTATAATTATATGACGGGGATAATATGACAGCTTCCACTCCTAGAGATGAGAAAGTAGAGCTTAGAGTTTTGTTGGAGTCAGGAGAGCCTGTTGAACTTCATAAGAAACTTTTTTCTGCGGCGATGAATGAAATAAAAATTCGCGCTAGCATTGATAGGTGGGTTAATCCTCTTCAACGATCTGAGTTCGCGCAAATAGTAATTCCTGAAATGAAAGGTTTTACAGCTGAATACTTAAAACTGCTTAAGAGCATCAACTTAAATTTGGCAGTACCAGAATATAAAGATCGATTGACACTGACTGATCAAGCGCAGAGTGAAGTAAATCAATATCTTGCTCAATTATTTATCTTTGCATATCGGTTTTTGCTGGATAAACAAGGAAACCTCCGGCAAGAATTTATCAAGGCATTTCCGGGGTTATTGGGTGAGCATGGAACATTAAAAGATGAAGAGATGGTAAAAAGACTGGGTATAACGGAGGCTGATTCAAAAGAATTAGTAAAAAAACATGCTGTAATTGGGTTGGTTGGCCTCTGTTTAATGTTGGCTCACACAAAAGAACTTGCTCATGAATTTAATGAGTGGGGAATCCAAATCCAAGGATCTAAAGCAGATATTGATTTTACCAATCGTTTTCCTGATCATGCCATGGCAGGTCTCGGTACAAATTTGAAATTGGCGCTGGATCATTTTTTAAATCACAATAAAGGAGAGCTTGGTAATAAATATATTGCATTAATAAAGTTATTACCTCCGGAATTAAACAAGGATCGTTTTAATGGAATAATTAACAGTCCCTTATTTATAGCATGTAAAACACTTGATGAATATTCTAAATATAGCCAATTATGTAAAACTTATGAAGATCACATTAAATATGCTGCTTTAATAAAATTTATACCTCCAGAATCTAAGGACTTTGAAAGAATTTTAAAAAGTCCATTATTTCTAAAATGTAAAACGTTTGAAGAATATTTTCAAAAACGAATGTTATCAAATTTTGAGATTGTAAAAGAATTTTTAGGACAATTGACATTTTCATCTCGGATCAAACCTATTGTGGATGAAAGTATAGAAAAACTGCGTAGAGAGTTTCATAAATTAGAAAAGGGATTCCCAATCGACGTGGGTATTGTAAAAGGGGAAATAAAAAATTTAATGGAAATAACAAAAAATAAGCAACTCAATGAAATGCTTGGAGATTTACAATGGATGTGCACAGTTATTACTAACTTAAAAATTCCTCAAGTTAATTTATCAAAAATATCAAATTTCACTGATTTGTTAAAGGCAGATTTTAAAGGTGTGGAAGAAATTAGAAAAGTGATCAAAGCCGCAGTTGAAATGAAAGCTGCAGCTGAAATTAAAGCTTCAGTTCAAGATGAAAAGTCTGTACCTAAATGGCAGAGAGAGCTTTATAGAGCTTTTGACGGAATGACTATATCTTGTTTTGATTGTTTTATGAAACCTGATGAAGCTAAATTTGCAAATTTCTGGACATTAGCTTTGCAATCTGGAGGGATTAACCAATTTCGTGAAACACCGTTTGATAAAATGATTGATAAGCTAATTTTTACAAATTACGATCTTTTATTTACGCCTGATGGCAAGATAAAGCCTGAAATTTTAAAAATAATAGATCCAGAAAAGAAGCTTCCAGACAATGATAAAGCTGCAAACGAAGCGCTTCTTTTTTCTTTAACTCACCTCCTACTTCCTCCAATAAATATATCTCTTACTCATGATCAAGAAGTGCGTATCAATCAAAGAATTCAATTCAGAATGGAAAGAAGAATATCAGAAATATATCATGAACTTCAGACCCCACTATCGCCTGCATCGCAAGTATCACCACAATTACCAGGATTGGATATATCAACTCCAAGGTCACCTAGTTCGCCGGATTCATCTACATCAGATATTTCATCGCCAGTATCGCGGGGAGGTCTCGATACCCCAAGATCCCCTAGTTCAACTTCTTCTACACCCCTATCGCGAGTATTATCCCCAAGATCGCCGGAATCTCAAGATGCTGCATCGCGAGCAGCCCAATCTTCATCAGATTCGGATTCGCCAAAAAAACGTCGCTAATAACTGTCTAATAGTTAAACCTTTCCCACAATTTTCAGTAATGAATTGATTTTACGAAAAATTCCAATACACCTCTAAAATTTGATTCCCAACGCTTCCAGCAAGATGAGCTACAATTAAAGTGTAGATTGAACTCCTTAGAGGTGAGTTTATGACTTTACACCAAGACCAAAAAGCTCAACAAAACGAAGCACAGAATTATATTGCTGTCATGATCTTTCAAGGTACAAAGAAAAGAGCTGGAGTTGGTCATGCTGCATTGTGGGATGGAAAAAAGTATTGGACATATGGAAGTAAAATTGAATTTGGAGTGATCGCAGAAACTAGTGCTAGCCTAGATGCTTTTGCTGACAAAGATGATGAATTATGCGGTTTTGGAAAGTGGAGAAAAATACTCATACCAGTGGGTTCATTTTTATCTGATAAAATGGATGAAATTGAAGCGCAAATTGACGCTGAGTGGGGGCCAACAGCAAAAGTTGCTTATGATCTTTTCGAAAAGAATTGCGCAAATATGGTTGAGGATTATTTAGTAAGAGCAGGCATCCAAAGTAAAAAAAAAGATATTGCAATTGTTTTGAGACCTGGTGAAGTTGAAGAGATTTCACTTAGAATAGGAAAGAAATTGTCAAAAAACTCTACGGATCGTGAAAGAGAAAAGCAATTAGATGATGCTCAACTTTCTAATAGAAAAAATTATTTAATGTCTTTGCAGAGCTCACTTTCTTTTGTTAAAAGTTTATTTAAAGAAAATGAAATGCCTAAGAGTTTGGAACATTTATTTCTATTGTTAAAAGATCAAAATTTAACTCAAATAGATCCTTTAAAAATGAAATTGTTATTTTGCGATGTAAAAGGTCATCTTGCCACTATAAATTATAGTGACAGTTTTTTGGAAAATGACCCGCGGATTATTCGTTTTTATAACGCATGGTTTTCCTTCGCTATTACACCTGATACACAAGATACTCAGAATCGGATTCATAATGTTGCAACTGACTTAAAAGATATAAGTCAGGAATTAACTGAAGAAATAAATGAATTAAGAGGATTAATTGAGATAATTAATAAAGAATTAATTGAATTAAAAAAACAAGGCAATTTTTTGGAATTTAATTTAGATATTCTAAAAAATATAGGAATAGAAATTAAAAAAATTGAAACAGGAAAAGCAAATTTGAGATACATTTATAATGGTATAAATGCATTGCGCACGAATTGTGAAAAGGCTATTTTTCATATGGAAAAAGGGAAGGTTTTTATAAAAGATGAAAAAATTGTTTTTAGTGGACAAGTAGTAAGAGCATTAGATGTTTTAGAATCGTTATCAGAACATTATAAAGCTGTAGAACGGATTGGACTTGTGTTAGAAAGACCGGTCAAAATTCAAATTTCTGCAGAAGATTTATTATCAATAGATATCAAGTCTATGATAAATTTAATGAAGAAAATAGAAAAAGGATTAAAACTAATTGGAAAAGATCATCCTTATTATGATGATAATTTAAGTTTATTAAGAAAAATTGAAAATGAAATGAAAAAAAATACATATAATCGTAATTATAGTGAAATACAAAACTGTCTACAACTCCTCAAAAAAAATAATCAAAATGCAATCTCTTCTTTACAAGAAACAGGTTTGTTTTGTCATTTAGAATTGAGAAAATGTTTAGAATTACAGAGAAGTCTTGCTACCAACTTTGAAATATTGCGTCAAGAATGCATTAATAGTTTAAAAACTCGCTTTGAATATGATTTTAAGCAGCTGCAAATATTCGCAACACAACAATCTATGCGTGACATTTTAATGAATATTGAGATTGAACTTAGAAAGTCGGATCCAAAGTTAATGGATTTCAATTTGCTAGAGCGCGAGTTAGCTCTGTACAAAGTAGAACATAATAAAATAATTAATGATTTAAAAAGTGCTGGCCAATATTCTGACGTTGAATTAAGAAGAATATCGGGAGAAGTTGAATGTAGAGTTAACAATTTTAGAGAATCTCTCATAGCAAACCAACGACTATTACAAGCTGCATCTTTCGTTGCAGGGCCTGCTTCC
>JANWKO010000138.1 GCA_025451335.1 Gammaproteobacteria bacterium | reverse complement strand
GGCTAAACATAAAAAAGCATATATATTTTTGCGTTTTACAAACGCACACTTGGGTATAAGGTTTAGTGATTTATAATATTTTCCAATCGAATAATGCAAAGCAAACTCAATTAGTTCTACTGATTCGGCATTTTCTTGTTGTTTCAATCTATCAATAGAAAACTCTATACCAGAAATAGTTTCTATTTTATTAAAAATAGTAATTAATTCAGATTTAATATAAGGAATATTATCAATAATTTCATTTGTGAAATTCGTAACCGATATCCCATCAAAATACCAAATCAATTCTTTTTTAACCGCAAGAAATGATTCGTCTGCTAATGCTTTCAGCTGTTGAACATAATCTTCTAAATCATTTGACAAAATGACAATGCGATTTTCATAATCATCACGGCCGCTATTTGATGAATAACTAAAATCTGCCATGGTCATATTTGGATTTTGTGCAATAAAATCCAGGTAAACTTTAATTAATTGTTGTAAAGCTAAGGTATTTTTAGCCGATAACTTTGTCAGATAAAGTGATCTTGAAATTGCATTTGACCGCATAGTTTGCGGTGCTTCTTGCAAAATCATATGTGCATTGCTACCACTAAAACCAAACGCACTTATTGCCGCTAAATTACGTTTATTTGGCGGTAATTGAGTTAATTTAGTTGGAATTTTTATCGGTACTGCGTTCAAATCAATCGCTGGATTTAGAGTTTCTAAATGTAAATGTGGAGGTATCATTTTATTCTTTAAACAATAAGCCACTTTTATTAATGCTGCAACACCCGCTGCTGCCTCCAGATGGCCTATATTTGTTTTAACTGTACTGACAAACAAGGGATTGTCAGATTGATGTGAACCACAATATATTTGGTTAATTGCATTAATTTCTATGGGATCACCAAGCGCAGTACCCGTACCATGTGCTTCAATATAATCAATATCTCGAGGATTTAATGAAAATTTATCTAAAACAGTTTGCAATAGTGTCTCTTGCGCTTTTCCATTCGGCACGGTTAAAGCACTGCTAGCTCCATCTTGATTTGTTGCACTCCCAAGAATGATAGCCTCAATTATATCCTTATTTTGAATAGCATCGGATAAGCGCTTTAACAAAAGAATTGCCGCACCTTCTCCACGTCCATAGCCGTTAGCGCTTTTATCGAAAGTATGACAACGACCATCTGTTGATAACATTTGAGCTTGGCTGATATTGATCATAATTTCTGGCGATAATATTAAATTCGCACCACCAACAACCGCAAGATCGCATTCGCCTAAACGTAGACTTTGACAAGCTAAATGCGCAGCGACTAACGATGAAGAACAAGCAGTGTTGATCGGCATGGAAGGGCCTTGAAAGCCGAATTGATATGAAATTCTTCCCGATGCGGTACTTGCTGAATTGCCTAAAGTTGAATATGGATTGATTTCTTCATCTTTCACATACTTTGTCAGCAAGCTGCCATAATCGTTGGTAAAATGGCCTATAAATACGCCTGTTTGCGAACCGCGATAAAGGCTCAAAGGTAACAAAGCATTTTCGAATGCAAATAAAGTTAACTCCATAAGCAGACGCTGTTGTGGATCAATATTCTCAACTTCTTTCGGCGTAATTGAAAAAAAATCTGCATCAAAATGAGAATAATCATCAATAAAATGAGCTTGTTGGGTATATATCTTTCCAAGGGTTGGTCGTTCTGGATGATAATACAGATTAGCCTCCCAACGAGAATCAGGTATCACACTAGCAGAATCAATACCAGAACATAGATTATTCCAAAATAGATCTGGTGAATTCGCACTACCAGGAAAACGACATGCCATTCCAACTATAGCAATAGGCTCTTGTAAAGCAGCTATCTTTTTTTCTAATTTTTCTTTGTCTTTCAACAAAGATCTTAAGGCATCATACAACCGTTTCTTTTCCGTATCACTCATTTAATATCCTCAGCTTGTGAAGATAATAAAATTGTATTAACCTCATCTAGTAATTCTTCATCGCTTAAATTATCAATGCGATGCTTCTCCTGTTTTAATTCTGCATTCTGAACCATTGGTTTCTTGGGGAATATAGCCTGAATTAAATATTTCGCTAATGCAGCAACATTTGGAATATCAAATAACAAGGTACTATTTAACTTAATACCGTCTCCCAATTTCTGTTGAATAATTTCAAACAATTCAATAGCCATTAAGGAATCCATACCCAAATCAAAGAATCCACTGTTTTCATTGAATTCATGATCATTTAATTGCATCACACGGCCTAATTCTTTTAATAAAAATTCCTTAACCAAAGAAATGCGTTCGTGATGGGACTTATCTTGTAAAGTTTCAATAATTGACTCAGCAAATGAAATTCTATTTAAAGTAGTTTTCTGTAAATTTGATGTGAACATCGTATTAAAATAAATTTGCGTTTTCAATTGATCAACAAAATACTCGTTTAAAGTTATAAAGTGAGGAATGTTATTAATTTGCATTGCATAAAATATTGAATAGACTGCTTCTTCCATCGTTATTGAAATTTTTGGGTATCGTTTAACTATTAATGAAGAATCAGCCATTTTGCTTCCTGTTACTGGTGATAATGCAATGGCTGTTGCAGGTAAACCTTGACTTTCTAAAAGATGCATATAGCCTTCTAAAAATGCATTCGCTCCAGCATAAAGAGTTTGTCCATGCCCGCCTGTAAAAGCAGCCACTGAAGACAAAGCAACCACTTTTTGTAATTTAATGTCATATTTCAAACAAGCTTGATGCAAATAAATTAATGGCAACGATTTTACACGAATCACTTCTTGCATCGCCGCCCGGGATAAAGAAAGAAACATTCCATCGCGCAATATTCCTGCAGCGTGAATAATCGTTGTTAATGGCGGCATATTTTGAGATATTTCATTAATAATATTATCAACAAAATTTTTTTCGGTAATATCTCCTGAAAATATTTTGACACGTTCTATATTATATTTATTTTCTAAATTTAACACATTTCTTGATGTCAAAATGATGGTAGCCGACGTTTCAATTAATAACTTTTCGACCAGAGATAAACAGATAGCTGACGTAGCTCCTGTAATTAATATACTATAAGATTGTTTCAAACATTCTTTAGATTGATCAACTGAAAGAGGTAATAAAGTTAATTGCTGCAAAGTTTTATTATGATAAGCAAAATCTATCCCCGCTTGTTCCGGAATATGTTTAATAACTTGCTTAATATTCTCAAGCGAATCTCGGTCATCGCAATCCAATGTATATATTGATCGTTTTGGATTTTCTAAGCGTAAGCTTTTCACCATGCCAACAAAAAACGAGTGTGATGCGTTGATGTTGTTTCCGGGTAAATTTGCAGTATTTCTTAGGACAAATACCCATTTTGCTTTTGTCAAATTTGGAATGTCGTCAATTTCTTTCAAAATTATTTGTAATTTTAAAAGAATATTTTGATAATATTCTAATAGATCTTCTTTATCTTTTTTTAATGTGAATAAGAAAACAATTCGATCATTTTCTTGTAAAACAAGATCTGTTTTAAGTTGATTATCGTCAAGAGCAAAATCATAAATATATAAACGAGAATTATTACAAGCATTCAACAAATGAATAGCTTGCCATCCTGATGTGTAATATAGATTTTTTGATTCTAATGGTTTCGATTCTTGCAAACGAGATCTTCGCGCTTTCTCAGCTCGATATTCGCTTATGCTAATTAGCAAATTTCCAATTTCATCGTAAATATAAATATTAACTATGCAAGATACTTCGCTTTTTTCAATTAAGTCTAATTTAGCACGAACGTTTTTGGTTAGCGGATAATGTAAATGCAATTTCTTAAATGAATGTGGCAAATAAATTGCTTTATCAAATGTATCTATTTCTGAAAATACAAAAGCGCCGACCGATTGAAATACGCCATCGAGCAAACCTAATAGAGCAAATTCTGAATTTAATGTTAATTTGACTTCAGCAATACAGGAAGCGGAATTTTTATATAATGTCGTTACACTTTGAAAAAAAGGACCATATTTAATACCTTTTTCTTGTAACAAAGCATATGGGACTGGCAAAATTTCCAAGTCATCGATATTCAATGAGGCATTGGTGACAGCGACTTCAGTGGTCCAAGCGAAGGTTGCATTTAACAATTTTGACCATTCTTTGCCATTTAGATAATAAAGACTAATGTTATGATCATCTATTGCAATATAAACCGATTGATCTATTCCTTGCTTTAAAATCAAAGGCGATAAAATTTTAAAATCATTAATGAAAAAAGGCTGATTAAGCTTTATTTGCTGCAAACTTGCATAGATTAAATCTATGAATCCCGAGGCCGGAAATAAGATTTGATCATAAATTTGATGATCAACGAAAAAATTAAAGTTTGAAAGTGATATTAATGCTACATATTGATGTTTTGAGGAGGGTGTATTAACTTGATTTCTTAAAAATGGATGTGGCTGCGATAAGCTTAAATTAACTTTGTCCTCCGGCATTTCTTGCCAATAACGCTTACGATCAAAGGGATAGGTAGGTAAAATGATTCTCTTGCGTTTATAACCACTTTCAAACAACTTCCAATCAATAGGATTAACTTTTTGATGGATGATTTTTAAAGCATTAATAATATCTAACCATGGATTATTTGTTTCATGAAACAAACGATATTCATCTCTTATGTGGTCATGATCAAATTTGAGTAAACGGCAATCAAAAAAACTAATAACACAAAGGCTATCTTCAACATCAGGTGTTATGGTTTCATTTAAAGGTTGTTTGTTAACCATTACTGCTTTAAATGCATCTGAAACACTTATAGTGCCACGAAATGCTGCATATGCCCAAGATGCAATATCATTTGAAACAACATAATCTGCTTCAATACCCCATGATTTAAATAATTTCAAAATTGCATACATTGTGATAAAAACACTTGCTTTCTTATCTTGTTCATTGTTTGAATGATTATTTGAATAATTTTCAGAACATTGCATCATAACTTCTTGCTGAAAATTTGAATTTAAATATTCGTTTGGTTCGTTCTTAAGAATTTTGGAGTTATTATTTGCATTACTGTTTACAAATTGCGCCCATAATTCATTAATACCACGATTTTTAAACAACATTTGCCACACTTCTGTTAGATGTTCTTTAAATATCAGATTCCTATGATAAAAGTAGTGAGCGAAATAACAAGCTTGTTGAACAGCTAAACTACCCAGTTTAATTAATAATAAATTATTTGTATCAACTTCAGAATAATACTCTTTATGATTTTGTAATTTTTGTAGAAGATCTTGCTTATCGAAGCAGGGGAAAAATATTTGATGGTTAAAATGCACTCTTCCTGTAGTCAAAGAATAACATATATCACTAACATCCTCTGACTTGAATCCTGCATTATTGGCATGATTTTTTTCTAAATCACTTTCCAAATAAATTTGCAAATCATGAATCCGCTTATATAACGAACTTTGAGTTTTAGCCGATAAAATAAATGGATGACAGTCACGTTCTATTTCATTTTTTATTTTTTGCGTATCTGTCAATGATTCTAACACGATGTAACCATTGGTCCCGCTAAACCCAAACGAACTGACAGAAGCTCTTGGTGGTTTATCGCCTATTGGCCATTCCATCGAATGTGTGGGTATTGAAAATGGAATTTTGTTCGGATCTATTAACGGATTCAATTTTTTAAAATTCAAGTGCGCAGGAATTTTTTTATTCATTAAAGATAATATCACTTTTATCACGCCCGCTACACCAGCAGCTGCTTCCAAATGACCAATGTTAGTTTTTACTGAACCAATGATTAGAGGCTGTTCTCTCGTGTGAGTATTTAAGAAAATGTTATTTAGTGCATTTATTTCAATAGGATCGCCAAGTGAAGTTCCCGTTCCATGTGCTTCTACGTAATCAATTGTATTTGGTGGAATATGAAATTTGTTTAATGTTTCACGAATCAACTTTTCTTGTGCATCACCATTTGGACTAGTCAAACTACTACTTGCACCATCTTGATTAACGCCATCACCAATGATACAAGCTAAAATAGTATCGCTATCCTTTATTGCATCGGCTAAGCGCTTTAGAATTAATATACCAACTCCCTCACCTCTAGCATAACCATCGGCCCGATTATCAAATGTTTTACATAGACCATCTTCAGCAAGCATATTTGCTTTACAAAAATTAATCATGACATCGGGTGTTAAAATGGCATTGACGCCACCAGCAACAGCTAACGAACATTCTTGTTGTCGCAAAGCCATACACGCTTCATGTATTGCAACCAATGAAGAGGAACATGCTGTATCGAGTGTAAAAGTAGGTCCTTGAAAACCAAAACTATACGCAATGCGACCTGCTATTACGCTACTAGAGTTACCCGTTCCATAATAGGCATTAATGCCTTCTTTTGAAAAGCCTTGAGTTAAATGATTAATATAATCATGGGAACCACAACCAATAAAAACGCCTGTATTACTGCCTTTTAAACTATCGACAGGAATTCCAGCCACTTCGAATGCCTGCCATGTTTCTTCTAATAAGAGACGCTGTTGGGGATCCATCAACTGCGCTTCACGTCTTGAAATACCAAAAAATGCGGCATCAAATAAATCGATATCATCAATAAGTCCAGCCTTGGTTGTATACATTTTCCCTGGCGCATTTCTGACTTTTGAGAAATATTTATCTTTTGTCCAGCGTGTTTCTGATATGTCATTTATAAGAATTTCGCCGGATAATAATTTTTGCCAAAATAATTGAATAGAATTCGCACCACCTGGAAAACGACAACTCATACCCACTATAGCAATTGGCGAACACAAGGAATTTTTCAATATTTTTAATTCAACGCGTGTTTCTTCTAATTTTTGTATCGCTCGTCTAAAATGTTGTTCTAAAGTAATATTGTCATTCATCGTCAATCATCTTAATTAATTCATTTAAGCTTTTTTCTGTGTGTTTTTTTACTATAATGTGATCAATATGTCTCAATACATTTTTGTTATCCGTTATCACATTTTTGTTATTATAAAGTTCATATATTTTTTCAGCCAACAACGTTGGAGTGGGATAATCAAAACCAACAGTATTAGCAAGTTCAAATGCATCACCAATCCCATTTTGGAGTCGTTCTTGAAATTCTAACAGCATCAATGAATCCAGTCCCATATCAAAAAATCCGACATCCATCGCAACAAGTGATGCATCACTGGCGTTTAACACCTGTTGCAATTCATGTTTAATAAAATCAGAAATAATTTTTAAATGACGTTTAGCTGGACTTTGAGTTATTTTATGGGTCAATGATGCTGGTCTTACTTTAATAGATGATTTTAATAAACTTAAAAATATTTCATTGTTCTTGAAATAATTTAAATATTCATGAAAATCAATTTGCATAATAGCAATATTAGTAATATTCGCAGTATTAGCTACAGAATTTGTCAAAACATCTGTGAACAATGATAAATTCTCAGCAGCTGTCAATGCCTCTACACCAACTCGACGATATTGTTTGTTCCATTGTGCTGCCATACCCGATCCCTCCCAAGGTCCCCAATTAATACTGATATATGGTTTACCCTCCGCTCTGCACTGAGCAACAAAAGCATCCACCATTGCATTTGCAGCTGCATAATGAGACTGCCCTGGAGATCCTAATACAGCAGCGATTGAAGAACACGTAATAAAAAAATCGAGTGAAATATTGTTTTGATTGAGCGCTTGATCCAAATGCATTAGACCATGTACTTTAGCTTGCCATACAGCTGCAAATTGTTGCTTAGATAAGGTATTAAAGAGACTATCTTGTAATACGCCTGCTGCATGTATGATTCCCTTTAAAGGCGGATGTTCTTTTTCAAAAGAATCTATAAATTCGTTAACTTGATTAGCATCGGTTATATCCAATATCAATTTACAGACCTTTACGTTTTGATCCGAAAAGAGTATTTCATTTGTATTTTTTATACTTCTACCAATTAAGATTATATACTTAGCGCCATTTTGTATAAGCCAATTGGCTAGCTGCTGGCCCAGCGCTCCCATTCCTCCAGTAATAAGATAAGAACCAGTTCTATCAATAGAAAAAGGTTTTTCCAATTTATTTAATACAAAAGGCTTCAATCTTGTTACATATCTTTGCTGTTGTTTATATTGTAGATTTTCATTGTTTACAAATTTTATATCATGTAACAAATTTTTGTGATTTTCTTTCACATCCAAATTTAAATGACATGTTAAGTATTTAAATCGAGGATATTCCAGCGAAATAGAGCGGACAAAACTATTTACAGTATTAAACGCTGGATCAATCAACAAATTATCATTAAATGATTGGTATAAATAGACAAGTTTTGGTATGGATTGCTGATTGTTTAACAAACATTGCAACAAAATTCGTATATCTTGAAGTCGTTTAAATATATTTTCTTCAGTTGCATGAGAATAATCATCAATAATAATAATTAAATCTGGGCACTGTATCTTATCACCTTGAATATGTTGATTATAATTTTGGATAGGATAATGTTGTTGCGTTAAAGATTTATTTTCAATTATTCCTTTCAAAACTGCATAGTGATCATGATGATCTGAGAGAATAATGACATTGCCTAAATGATTAAGTTTTTTTCCCAATTGATATTCTGGTTTAATATCTTCTTGCATACCATTATTTTGCAGCAGATTTTCTTCTTTCCAAATGGTTTGATAAGTTAATTGTTTTTTACTATAAAATTGCTTTGTGAGTATGTTTAAATTGACACGTTTGCCTACCAAACCTTTTATATATGCAATAGGTATCGAATTACTATCCATGATCCATAAATCACACATCATGGTTTCGTGCGTGGATTGTTTTTGCACCTCAGCAATGACTTTTATTTGCCGTGGAAATTTTTGATATAGCATGATCTTTTCAATAGAGAAAGGAATGTAGGCTTCTTGAGGTTTTATACTTCCCATTATAACTGAAAGTGTGACACCAGTTTGAAAACATCCATCCAACATTGTTGGATGAGCAATATAATTCCGAAGATTTTGATTGCCTTCAATTTCTACCGCCACTAAATTGTCAGCATATTTTATATTTTTTATTACTTTGAATGCATTTCCATAGAATATTCCATTAGCATTCATTGTTTGATAAAAATCATTTGCAGAAAATAATTTATCTAATTGAGCTTCACTCCATTTATTGAAGTGGAATAGTGAATTCTCATCTTGATTGCACCTGGCTTTACAATAGATAATCCATTTGGCATCATCTGGTTTTTTTGAAAAAATGTCAATTACTAACCCTGAGTTAGTCTTTTTTACAATAATTTGAAGTAAATGAATTTGATCTGTTGATAGATTTAATGCCTCCAAGAATTTTATTTCATGTATTGATATATCCACAGATTGAAATTCTTCTTTAGCAACCGCTAAGGCAAGGTCACAAAATACAGATCCTGGTAGCAACACATAGGAAAAAATATCATGATCAATTAGATAAGGAAAATCTTTCAAATTCACGTCGCCAGAGTAAATAATTGACTCATCGGCTAGTACAGTTCTTTTGTTCAATATCGGATGTTTGACTGGGACAAATTGGTCTATTACGGATGACTTTTGCTCACACCAAAAATATTCACGTTCAAAGGGATAAGTTCGATAAGGAACAGGCTGAATACCACTTTCGACTTCAGATATAATCATATGACAATTCGTACCACTAAACCCAAAAGAACTTACCCCAGCTATACGTTGTTTTCCCCCTGTTACCCATGGTGTCAATTCAGTTAAAATTTCAGCTTCATTAGAGGTGAATTTGATTTGTTGATTTTTCTTAACAAAATTTGCTTGTGGCGGTAACTGTTGATACTGCAAAGCGAGTACGACTTTAATCAATCCTGCTATACCGGAGACAGCTTCTGTGTGACCAATAGATGATTTAATAGCCCCAATTTTTAATAATGTATTTCTGGGCGTATAAGTATCTCTAATTGCATTTAATTCAATTGGATCTCCTAAGAGAGTACCACTTCCATGTGCTTCGAGGTAATCAACCTCGTCTCCTTTCACAGAAGCATTTTCTAATGCTAAAGTAATAACTTCTTTTTGAGCTTCAATATTAGGCGCTGTTAAGCCACTACTGTGACCATCTTGATTAACAGCAGAACCTTTTATAACTGCCAACACATTTTTGGCATAACCAGAATTCTTATTAGCAAGAATAATAACACCACAACCTTCACTTCTCACAAAACCATTGGCTTCACTATCAAACGATTTGCAACGCCCATCGGGTGATAACATATTTGCAGCTTTGAGATTATCGCTATGTGCCGATTCTAATATTAAATTTACTCCAGCTACTATTGCTAAATCACATTCACCTTGTTTTATGCTTTGACAAGCTAAATGAGTTGCAACAAGCGAAGAAGAACAAGCTGTATCTAAGCTCAGGCAAGGTCCTTTTAATCCCAAAAGATAGGATATTCTGCCAGAAGCCACACTGGATGAGTTACCCGTAGACAAATGCAGCCCTGGAGTTAAATCAGATTGGCGCAAACATTGGTTGTAATCATTACTACTGATCCCTACAAAGACACCTGTATTGGTATTTTTTAAATTTTCTGGTGAGATACCACTATTTACTAATGATTCCCAAATAACTTCCAGCAAAATACGCTGCTGAGGATCAATACAAACAGCTTCTCGTGGAGAAATACCAAAATGTTTTGCATCAAAATATTCAACTTGCTCTAGAAAACCTCCTAGTTCGTCTTTGTATGCTGTTCGATTTATAACAGAAATATCTAAAGCATCTTCACCTTTCTTCAATAAATCCCACAACAATTCAGGGTTATTTATCCCTCCTGGAAATCGACAACCCATGCCAATGATGGCGACTTCATTGATTTGTTGATTTTGAGTCAACTTCACTTCAGTTTTATGCAAGCCTAATTTAGGAATTGAGATAAAATTTTGACTTAGATATTTTGTTAATTGTTGAATATTTTTATATTCAAATAATTCAAACGGATCGACTTCTATACCCAGTTTTCGCTGTACAATACGACTTAATTCAATTAGCTGCATGGAGTCTAGCCCTAGCTCCATAAAACCTTGTTCGTCAGAAATCAATTCGTGTTTGTCTATTGCGAGAAATGATTTTATCTCTTCCGTAAGCAACAAGTTGATTTTTTCACTACGTTCTATGTCGGCCAAGGATTTCCAATTGTCTTGATTTTTTTCGGATATTGGACCAAATTTTTTGTTCTCTTTAAGATTAATCCAACTGGATTTGCGATTAAAAGGATAAAATAATAAATCAATTTTTTTTCCTGTGACATGTTGTGGAAGTTTCTCAAAATCGATAAGCATGCCTTTTAGATAAGCTTCGCTAAAATTTTCATGACAATCTTCTATAGAAACATTACCATTTTTTTCTTCAGTTATAATAGTGCCACGATAATCCTTTGTATTTAATTTTTCAATAAGCTTAATCACCGTATGCGCTATGACAACAATTCTATGCCTGAAATGCGTGCGTTTGCAATTCAATGTATATGCAAAATCTTTTAAATCAATTGATGGGTGACTATTTAGAAAACTAATATAATTCTCGATATATATATTAAGAGTTTCCATCGATTTCGCTGAAATACAAATTAAATAACTTCGTGAATTTTTTTCTTGTACAATTGATTTCGATTGTGAATATGACTCAATTAATATATGTGCGTTTGTACCAGTGAATCCAAAACTATTAATAGCTGCACGCATTTCATTTTGCTGAGTAGGCCATTCCATCAAATTCTGAGTTATATTTGCAGGAATTTTTTCCAGTGATAAATAAGAATTTAATTTCTTAACATTTAAATGCGGTGGTAATTGCTTAGCTTTAAAAGACAATAAAACTTTGATTAAACTTGCCATCCCTGCCGCAGCTTCCAGATGACCAACAACTGTTTTAACGGAACCTATATGTAGAGGATTTTCTCTATCAGAATACACTTTGCTTATGCTATTTATTTCAATCGGATCTCCCAAAACGGTTCCTGTACCATGCACTTCGAAATAATCAATATCATTTTTTGAAAATTGAGATCTTTGAAGTGTTTCTTGTAATAAATTAACTTGTGATTGCGAATTGGGCGCAGCTAAACCATTGCTGTAGCCATCTTGATTGACTAATGATCCTCGGATAATACCTAAAATGGTATCGCCATCCTTCTCTGCATCGGATAAGCGTTTTAAAATCACAACGCCCGCACCTTCACCCCGAACATAGCCATCGGCTGATTCATCAAAAGTTTTACATAATCCATCTTTTGCCAACATATTGGCTTTGGCAAAATGCAATGAATTATGAGGAGTTAAAATCATATTGGCCGCACCAACAATAGCCATTCGGGAGCGGCCATTTTTTATTTCTTGTATAGCATTATCTAAAGCAACCAAAGAGGATGAACATGCTGTATCAATGACTAAAGCTTTACCTTTTGTATTATAAAAATATGCGAGTCTTCCAGCTGCAGCACTCAATGCTGTCCCAGTACTCACAAACACTGAAGAGGTTTCAATTTCTTGTTCGTCAATTAGTGTTCGATAGTCACATGTTGATAAACCAATAAATATTGACGTGTCACTTTCACTAAGAGCAGCAGGAAGGATACCAGCGTGTTCTAATGCATGCCATGAACATTCCAGCAGCATGCGTTGTTGTGGACATAAATAATCACTTTCATGTTTAGACATAGCAAAGAATTCATTATCAAACCCATCAACATCTTTTATCAATCCAATTCGATTAACAGCTGAAAAATGAATATCATTTTCATCAAATTGTAACCCTAGGGATTTTCTATGTTCCGTTACTTCTTGAACGGCATCTTGTCCCGATGACAGCAATTGCCAAAATTCAGATACGGATTCTGCTCCAGGCATGCGACAGGCCATACCTATTATAGCAATAGGCTCCTCAGTCGAGTGTTGCATGTTTTCCGTTTTTTTGGTAACAGGAAGAGATACAATATAATCAACCAACGCTTGTAAAGTATTAAATTCATATAAAATGACAGGATTCAGATTACTAATAGAAAATGCTTTCTCCAAATCGTTTAAAAAATTCATCATGGCGAGTGAATCAAGACCATAGAAAGATAGATTTTTTTCAAAATCTATCTCATTCATAGTTACTGCTGTATGATGACTTAACCATTGACGAATATACTCTTGTAACTCCGTTTTTTGATTTGGATTAATCTGTGTTAAGCTTTGATTACTTCGCCATTCGTTCAAAATTTTTAACTGGCTATCCAAATATCTTTGCCGCATCAACTTGCGTTTCTTTTTTGCGCTCGGTGTTTTTGCAATGCTTTCTTTGGGAATCATGCAAATATGATATGGAACTATGCCTAATCTATTGGCTAATACTTGTCGTATTAAATTGAACAGTGAATCATTATTCATTAACGGTTCTTCAATTAAAAGAATTAGTGCTTCTTCCTGTTGAATTGGAACAGAAATAGCTACGACTGAACCTGATTCAATTTCAGAAAAATTTTCTTCAATGCATGATTCAATATCGAATGGATAATAATTATGTCCACGAATAATAATTAATTCTTTATCACGTCCACATACAACTAAAGTTTTGGCATGTAAAAACCCTAGATCACCTGTGCGCAAATAGAGTTCCTTTTCTCCTTCTAATCTCGCTGCAAACATAGCTTGAGTTTCTTCTGGTTTTTGCCAATAACCTTTGCCTACGCTGAGACTTTTAATCCAAATTTCGCCAATCTGATTTTCTAGTAATTTTTTCTTAGTTAAAGGATCAACTACAATAACTTTGTGATCTTCTCCATCCACTCGACCTGCTACTAACCACTTTATTTTATCATGAGCCATTTTATCAGAAATAATAATTTGATTTTTTTTAAAAAAATCGTTATTAATGGCTACTTTTAACAGTTCTCGTGAACGATAGGATCCCATGACATAAACCGTAGCTTCTGCTAAACCATAAGCTGGAAAAAATGCTTTGTTATCAAAACCGCAAATTGCAAATTGTTCTGCAAATGCATCTAATGTTTCGATATGTATTTGTTCACCACCACAAAATGCAATTTTCCAGCAACTCAAATCAAGCTGTTTTAACGTTAATTCTGGTATTTCTTGAGTACATTTTTGAAAAATAAAATTAGGGCCGCCTGTAATACTGACTCGATAACGACTAATCGCAGCTAACCAACTTGAAGGATTTTTCACGACTTCTAATGGTGACATTAAATAAGCAGTTGCTTGCGAACACAAAGGCGCAAATAAACCCACAATTAAGCCAATATTATGATAATGTGGCACCCAACTTAATGAGATATCCTGATCAGTTACTTCAGCATGATATTGATTAACGCTAATTGTATGAATAATATTGCTATGAGTAATTATGACCCCTTTTGGATTTCCAGTGGATCCAGAAGTATATTGCAGATAAGCAATATCATCAGGCTGCACACGTAAATTGATTTTTGCTTTTAATTCTTTTTTGTTAATATTTTCTAACGTTATCCAATTTAGAGATTCTAATTTTAATATTTTAGCCGATAACATTTGTTTTTGCGCAACTGACATTTGCTTTTGTAAAAGAAAATTAATAAAAGGAATTTTCGAAAATTTTTTGATAAACCCTAAGCGTTTTATTTTTTGTAAAATATTTTTAGTAGTTATACAAATTTTAGGTTGGCAATCTTCAAGAATATTTTGTAGTTGTAGAGCCGCTTCTTTAGTCTGCGGCGGATAAATTGGAACGGCAATATTACCGCTTAATAGGACTGCTATAAATGTTTTAACAAAATCAATTCCTGGTGCAAAAAGTAATCCTACCCGGTTACCTTTATTAATTTGTTTAGTCAATTTAGCAGCAAGTGTATATACCTCTGTTTGTAATTGCTTATATGAAATCGAATGAATAATTTCATTATTTTCTAAAAAAGCATAGGCAATTTTATCTGGATATTTTAACGCCGCATAATCAAGCGCATCTGCTATTGTTTTTATTGTTCTTTCCATGCAATATTCCTTGGATAACACTAAGCGGCCTACGGACTATTTTTTGTTTTTTTTGCTGAGCCTTTAAAGTCTCCCGTTGATAACGAAAAAACAAAACCTTGTATAAATTTTTTTAATTAGCTAAATGATTAATAATTATTCATAAACAGCAAAAGATTATTCTTTACACACAGCTGTAGTGCATTGTACACTGCAAAAATTATGGTATCAATTGCGAAACTTAGAACTAATATGCCTATTACAATTAATAAAACCGATAAATTCTTCATGGCTGCTTGTATGCAAGGCGTTCATAACTTCTTATGCCTTGGAGTTATTCGTAAAGGACAAATTATTGTTCTAAGTGAAATTGGCAAAGCAATGCCGTTTAATAAACGAAATCGTTATCCTGCATGTATTATTGCAATCGATATGATTTGTGAGATGTTATACAACTGTCTTGATTCTGAACTTTTAAATGAAAGAAAATTAATCGATGGAAAAATGGACGGAATTAGACGGTCTATCAGTTATATAGCGTATGAAATAAACTATGAAAATTATTTACAATTGCTACATGCATTAAACCAAGTGAATCCGCAAATAAGAGCTTATATTCAAACTGAACCTGAAGAAAAAGACCATTCTGTTACACTTTCTTACCAGGAGATTGGAAAGCTAAATTACGAAGAGGAAAAACCCAATTCCATCATAGATCACCTTAAAGAGACAAATAAAACGCTATCCATTAAAAATAATTGTAGAAGTGCTGTGAATGATATGGCTCGCTTAACTGTACCTCAACAAGTTGATTTGTCTTTATTTCATCATTATTATTTATCTTTTCCTTGTAAGAGTACTGTGTTGAATAGTCAATTTACTGATGAATTATATATTCTGCCAATGCCACCATCCGCTTATCATTTAGATATAAACCAGCAAGGTATTGTTACTATTTTGTATAAAGAATTAGAAAAAATTCTTTCTAAAAAAACAAACAATGCTGAAACTCGCGATGAATTTGAAAGTTTAAAAACACTTTATACGACAGAATCTGGAAAACCTCATCCATCCATACATACTTTAATTCAAGACATTATTGCATGGCACAACATGTATCCTCGATATCTAATGGAAACCCGCTCCTATTGCTGCTTCTGGAGCAAAACAGTCAGTGTGATTGATGAAATCAATGAAATTTATGGCACACCGGGTTATAAAAAATTAATGAATCGTATTTAATTTTTAATTTTACATCAATTATAACCAATAGTGATAAATCATTCCTTTTCTCAAGAGCTATCGACTTCGATCGTCAACCTCACCAAAATAACGGTTAATATTTCTTGAAATTCATTTTTAAAAGTGTACAGTACCGCTCGTAAACTCAATATCATTAATGAAAGGAAGCTATCTATGGAATCAAGACCGTTACCACCTAAATATATCACCGTAAATGGTGTTATGAAAATCAATCCAGAATATACTGCAGCAAAAGCACGCCAAGGCGAACCTACGACAGTATCAAAACCAGATAAAGCATTAGCAATTATATCTACCGCTGATGACATGATGACTGCATCTGATATCATGGCTAAAGATAAACTGATAAATAAACCTATCGAAATGTCAGCATCTAGCGCATCTTCTAGTGAGATTATTCAAGACCCAGAATTCTTGGCTAAATTTAAAGCCCCTAAACCTATCGATGGAGGTGAATTATTAGATAATTTATATAAATCTTTTGCAAAATACGAAGTCCCAATTGGTCTGATCAATAAATTATTAAAATTATCCGAATTTAAACTCAGCTTTAGAATTGATGATAGCGGATCTATGACAGATAATTCTGATGTGAGCTTTGCAGAAGCTTCTGTCTATACGCAAAAATATAAAAATGGCCTTTCTCCTAATACCATGTTGACACGTTGGCAAGAAGCAGAAGACCGGTTACACACCATGATCGACTTTATTGGCTTTATCCCTACCAATGGTATTGCGATTAAATATTTAAATAAATTTGATAGCAAAGGGGAATTAAATAAGCCGCTTATTTTAGAACAAAAAGGTAAATCACCGGAAAAATTTATTGCTGATGCACATGAAGCCATTGCTACCTTTTTCAATAAAATTCCTTGTCAACGAACACCTATTTTTACCGCGTTAAAAGAAGATTTAGAAGAAAGCAAAGATGACACCATGCACTATTTATTTTCTGATGGTCTTCCAAATGATGGCGGAGATGAAAAAGCAGTCGAAGGTCTTATTGTTGGACGTAGAAATCCACAAAAACAACCTATAACACTGATTAGTTGTTCAAACAACGATGAAGATACCGAATGGATGAAAACGTTGGAAGAAAAAGAAGATATTTATGTATCTGAATTAGATGATTTTAAATCTGAAAGAAGAGAAGTTGAAAAAGATCAAGGTCCTGCTTTTCCTTACAGCCGAGGTATGTGGTTACTCAGCAATTTGGTGGCAGCAATTTGTCCCTTTGATTTAGATGCAATGGACGAATCTATACCATTCACTAAATGCACATTAGACAATCTCTTTGGTCGCAAGCTAAATCCAAACGAATATCAATATTATTTTTTGCATAATCCTAATGCTAAAATCTATAATGCTTTATTTTCACAATTTATACGTGAAGACATTGAAGCACATGCCATTTTAGATGCAATAAGAAAGCAAAATGGATTAACTAAAAAAGATGTCATTACTGAAAGACATATCAATGCTTATACAGCAACTTTATCAAAAGGCACAATGTCTTTAGTGGCACCTATTATGGGCTATACTCCACCACCTTCTTATCAGGAAGCCGTGTCAGGAACAGCCGCACCTGGTTATTCAGGAATGATGTTTGCTACAGCTCCTCCTATGTCATCTACCGTTCATGCAACTGAATATAAACTACCATTTAGACCATAATGTATGGCGAAACATCCCTTAGTTACCTAAGGGATGTTTTTCATTTCGAATTAAAAAATGTGTGAATGTATGATTCTGGCGTAATGATATTTCCAGGAATCTTTAATTCTTGAATTGCCGAATCAAGCGCTCTTGATTCTCTTTTTAAAGTTTCTGGATCCGAAGTATCCCAGACTACTTGATAAAGATTTCTATTTCCCAATTTATCTTCTACTAAAAAATGTACTTCGTAACGTTCACGAGTAAAATAATAATGAACTTTACATCCTCGACGTCTTAGATCCAGAAAAATTAAATTTTTAAATAAGTGTCCAAAGTTATTATTTAAACTAAATGTAAAAGCTTTTGCGAGACCTGTATCAACCGCATAAATTTTTCTAGAATTTGTCGTAACTTTTCTAATAGATTCACTGTATAACGGAACAAGGAATGCTAGGTAAGCATCTTCAATATATTCTAAATAATCATAAATTGTATTTTTAGCGCCTGTAAATCCTTGACTTTTTATATCATTTGCGAATTTATTTACGGAAAAACTACCTCCCGTATTTTTCATTAAAGTATTAATAAGATATTTAATCAAAGAAATATTCGTAATATTATAACGTTCTACAATATCACGCATAATAACCAATTCAGTATAGTCTTGTAAAAGTTGTCTTCTTTCTGATATAGAAATAGCTGTTGTCTCAGGAAATCCACCTTGTTCAATGTAATTTTGCAAATGATGCAAAAGAAAATCCTGTTCTTTTTTTCCTAGCAAATCTGACTTAGGTTGAATTTGATTTGCTGTCAAATATTCATCAAAACTATATGGCCAAATTTCTATAGAAAAAGAACGGCCTCTAAGTGAAGTGGAAATTTCTTTACTTAGTAATTTAGAAGATGAAACAGTTAAGTAGATTTGCACTTTTTTCGTATCAAAAAAACGCCGAATAACAAGCGCCCAATTTTCAACGTTTTGGATTTCATCTAAAACTAAATAACAAGTATGATCATGATTATCTGGATGAAGCGAATAAAATCCTTCTAAAAGTTCGCGTAATTTTTGTTGTGAACAAGGCAGCAATCGATCATCTTCAAAATTTAAATATAATAAATGATGCCATGGAATATTTTTTTCTTGAATCAATTTTTTTATAGTTTGAAATAAAAAACAAGTTTTACCTACTCGTCTCATGCCAATAGCTACTTTAATTTTTTGGTCTAGCTCGGGAAATTCGTAATTGCGTGGAATTAAATTAGAAAGTGCATCGAATTGTGCTTTAAACTCAGCTAACAAAATTGGTAATAGTTTTTTCATATCAAACTATTAAACTGGATTAATGAATTGATCTAGTATACCAATAAATTTAGTTAATAGAAATAGTCCGTTTTTAAATGTGCAAATAAGTCATTGTTTATTAAGGAAAACTGCTATATCCTAAGATGGGATTCTAAACGTGAAGACTCTTTAATACCTCTATTTAGAAATTAGGCGGTCATATAGCTACTATTTTAAATGGCGAAATAGAAGGTAGTAGTGATAAATATATTTTGTTATCCGCTTTTCTTTTGTGAAAACGGTATGGATAAAGCTTTCTTAGTAGATTTATTCACTGAAGGAATATGATATTTTCCAAAAAAACTGCAGTGTATTTCCCTAGTTTTTTCTCGCTTTTTTCTTTCCTTTTCAACAAATTCAAAATCCTCACAGTCACTATCGCTATCAGAATCATCTAAAGCTTTGAATTTTAATAATGGTTTAGGATGTCTAAAAGCGAGCGTTTTCACATCACTATCGCAATCAATATCGACATGGCAAAAAGGCCTACCTTCTCGAACTTCTTTAACTGTAAAAGTTTTATTGAACATTTGAATATCTTTTTCAGATTCAAAAAAAATCTTACTTTCAATTATATTCATTTGCATATAACGAATTTTTTTAAAAATGTCATAACAAAATTCTTGATAAACATCTTTATCGTTTTTAAATGAGATCTGATTATCCCAAGCAGATGCAAATTTAACTTTGGTTGTAACTCTATTTTTTATTTTTGTTAACTGATTTAATTTCTCATCATAAATTAATGCTTTATCATAATGTTGAAAGTGTGTAGATGGTTTTGATTCTGGAGGAGACATTTCCTTTTTTTGCTGAATAGATTGTGCGAACAACTCCGCGTGGGAAACAGAAAACACAAAATAGTTAACCATTGAACTCATTTTCAAGTTATCACATAGTGTTATGTGAAATCCTTCACTATCAGAAACAATAAATGCAACATAATAATCACCTGGAAATAAATGAGTTGTCTTATTTGAAAGTTGCTGAATAAGAGCTTGAAAAATAGTTCGATCTTTTAATGGGGGAGCAAAATCAGCCCATTCTGTTTTATCATCTAAGTTAATAGTTATATTTCCATCTACTTGGATTGTTGGCATTATATATCCCCTCTTGTAATATTTTTCTTACAGGTATACATCTACATAGATATTTTATTTTGTTGTCTTTTCACTCTAATGATTGCATTTGGATATCTTTATCTCTGGAAAATTCTGGACATCTTAGAATAATTTTCTACGAACATGACAAATTTCATCTTCTGGTACGAGATTTTTTTCATGAAAATTTTGATGATATTCTTCTGCAGACCAAAAATGAGAAACAGGAAGAAGTTCCGTGGCAGGCAGTCTAACTTCTTTCGAACCATCTGGTTTTATGACTTCTTTTGCTGGAAGAGCTTGAATCAGCTTTTCAGCAATTTTTTTTTCTTTAGTATTTTGATAAAAAATTCGACTTAAATACCGTGTACCGATATCAACTCCTTGGCCATTTCTTTGCGTATAATCATGAATTTCAAAAAAACGCAGCGCGAGTTCCGCAAATGTTACTTTGGAAGGATCGTACATCACACGAACAGCTTCAAAATGTCCTGACTTCTCTGAACAAACTTTTTCATAAGTTGGAAGCTCAGTATGTCCACCTATATACCCTACCGTTGTTTTTAATACGCCAGGTAATTTTTTAAATTGTGTTTCCATTCCCCAAAAGCAGCCGCCTGCGAAAATGGCTTCTTTCATTTCAGGGAAAAGACGACTAGAAAATGTCGCTTCACACTTGCGCTCATCAGAAACTAAATCAGCATAAATCTGTTGTAATGTTTTTTTACTTTCTTTTGATTCAACTTCAGTTTTTCTAGTGACCGCCATGAGTTATCTCCTGTTATAACATTGCGTGAAAAATGCTCAATATTTGAGGCAAAGCTTCTTATTCAGCTATCAATGATAAACCATCTATGGATTAAGTAAAGTAACGCTACATCTATTTGAATTTGTTGTGATTAGATACAAAATAGGCCAGCTTTCGCTGGCCTAGACTGCGTCCTAACTGAAGAGTTTGTTAGAAATTATACTATGTTATGAGACCCCAATCTTATTTTGGAAAATTAGATTTTTTTTCACTCAACTTTGTTAGTCAATTTGCTCATGATTTTATTAAAACTAGCCGCATAATTCTCATGTTGTTTCTTGTAGAATGCTTCATTCATGATTTTCTTTCTCCAGGCAACAAGGTGGGTATAAGCAGATAGATCAACATGAGCAACTTCACAAGTATCCAAAGCAGCGATCATGGCAATATCAGCTAAAGTTATTTCTTTACCCGCTAGAAATGGAGTATCTGTCAATTGTTTTTCGACAATCGGTAAATATTTTTCAAGAAATTGGCGCCCATCTTGTAAAGATCTTTCGTCTTTAGCAATATCTGCAAATTTATAAAAATGCGTATTAAACATTATCTTACTTGTTGCTACCATAACATGCAAAGATGAGTAATCTATCCAACTGTCGACGATAGCGCGCTGTTTAATGTCTTGTGGATAAATCGATGACTGATGTTTACTCGATAAATATTGAATAATGGCATTGCTTTCACCCAATGTAAAACCATCGTCATCAATAGCGGGTATTTTACCAAATTTATTTATTTTTAAATATTCTGGCTTACGTTGATCGCCAGCCCCAATATTTATAAAATAAAATTCGTAAGGAATATTCAAATAATTTGCAACATAGCAAACTTTATTTGAAGGTGAAGACAGAGGTGATCCATAAATTTGTAACATATAAAAGCTCCTTTTTGAAAGTTAGTTAATGAATTTATTTATGAATATCGCCGCGAACAAAATTACTTATTCCACTAGCTCTGTAATCATCATTATCAGCTGTGTTATTAGAATTTTGCGGTTCAGATTTCCTCTCTTCGACTCTTTTAAACGTTGTTGATTTATTCTCAGCTAATATTTTTTTTGAATGATCAACGTAGGAAGTTTGACTTGCTGGTTTTTCTTCTTCCGCATGTAACACATTGAAAGGATCGACTTTACGTAATGGATCCACAAACTCAAAGTCCTTATAAAGTGGATTCAAAGGACAGAAAGGGCTCGTAATATCCAATCGATTTGTTGGATCGAAAGGATTCCAAGGATTATCAGAAAAGTGTCTTTTTTGTATCTGTTGAAGTGGTAATCTAAAAGTTTGCCCAATTCTAGCCGTAGATGTTTGGAATGGTCTAATTAACACATTAGTTTTAGGAGTTTTAGTTATTAATCCGCCTAATAATTTTCTTAAAGCCATTGTTATTATTCCTGTTTTACAAAAGATAATATATCAAACTTTACCTAGACATCCTACTTGTATTCAAATGCAGAGACGTCACATTTTTTTGTTTCTCTAATTTTTCATTAGGCTCATTTTCTTTTTTGAATTGTCGCCATCTATCAAAGAAACGCATTTTAAGATTACGGCCTTGATCTAATAAATTGACTATCAAACTGGCAGCTTGTAATTTTTGCGGATGTAACTCTGCTGGTACATTGAGAAATTTTAATTGTTCATTGTTCAAATCTTCAAGATAAACAAAACGAATATTTCTAGCAAAGTCACCTATAATATTATTCACATCTCGCGGCAATGATGAGCATGCTTGATCAATTAATTTGTCTTGTTCTTGCTTGCTAAAACGAGACAAAGTGGCTTTCGGACCAATTACAAATGTATCTGCCGCCGTTAAATCAATAGCGCAATGTTCACCTTTACTTTCAAATGGCATAGCTAACCTATCTTCATCCACTACACTTTTTACTTTTTCTGGATGAGCTTGAAGAACAATTACATCAGATCGCCAATCAATTTTATTAAAATCAATGGAATATTTCTCAGTGATTAATGATGGTCTTACACAAAGTTCACGAGCTTGCTTTAGATATTTAGCTATTTCTTGAAATTCCCCATGCAAGGTTTTATAACTTTCCCAGACTTTTGCAAGTATTTTATCAATTGGATCGTCTGATGTGATATCAAGTGCCATTTCAATTAATTTTTCATGACACTGATATCTTTTACTAAGCTCATTAATCCACACACGATATGACTTGTCCTCATCCAATAAATTTAACCCTATATAACTTTTTTCAAGAGAGGGAATTCCTTCAATCCAAAAAAAAGTATTATCTAACAAATCTACTTTCGTTGTTGCATTCTTTGGATCATGAAAAATTTTGTATTCTTTACCGTCTTTCAATTTAATATTATGCAGCTGTTCATTATGTATAACTGTCCTTATTTGTTCATCCGATATAAAACCAAATCGCCATGCATTCGATATGGAAATGCTGGTTTGCATTGCAACACGCTTTGGAACATTAGGACGGGATCGTTTAAATTCCGCTATCAGATGAGAGATATCAAATGTATCATCAGGATAGAGTTTGACTTTATTATGTTTCCTCAATTTAGATTCAGACGATTCCACTTTTTGGTTAGTTATGTTTTCTTCTATATTATATTCATGAAGAGGTGTAGAAAGATAAGATTTTCCATATGCTTTAATCCAGGTTTGGAATTGTTTTTGTTTTTCAAGTTGATCTTCAGTAAAAACACGAGTTGTACTCATTTAATTTTCTCATCATCGTCAAAGAATCATCAACGCAAAATTATCGTTTCGATTATGAACAGCATGATTTCTTTTATAGAATTTGGTTAAAGGTTCTCAAATATATGCCACATTTTGTGATACATTTCAATGCAAGATCGTAAATTATGAAAAACTGCCTCAAGCTTAACCACCCAGTTTGTTTAATTAAGTTGCATATGTGTCACTATAGATCAAGGTTATTTTAACTCGGAATTGAGCAAATGCCTCTAGATCAATGTTTAAACTTTAAGTTAAATTGGATTTTAATCAATTGCTTTTATGGTCCTTAACTTTTCATGTCCAGGATTAGAAATGGTTGAGATTGTCGATATCTATTCTGCAATAAACCCACCGGATTGCAGTTTAAATAAATTTGCATAAATACCATTTTCAATTTTGATCAATTGCTCATGTGTACCTGACTCGACAATATTTCCAGATTCAAAAACTAAAATACGATTTGCATCTAAAATTGTTGAAAGGCGATGCGCAATTATAATAGAGGTTCTGCCGTGAGTTAACGTATGCAACGCGTCTTGTATCGCACGCTCACTTTCAGAATCAAGTGAACTGGTGGCTTCATCTAAAATTAAAATAGGACGATCAGATAATATTGCGCGAGCAATGGCAATACGTTGACGCTCACCTCCTGATAATTTAATTCCTCTTTCACCCACTAACGTTTCGTATTGTTGTGGCAAGCTTAAAATAAAATCTTCAATATGCGCTTGCTGTGCTGCGGAATGAATTTCAGCATCTGTTGCATTAGGTTTTGCATAAGCAATATTTTCTCTCAAACTACGATGAAATAGAATTGGATCTTGGGGCACCAATGCAATTGCACTACGCAACGACTGTCTCGAGCCTAAATAAATGTCTTGTTCATCAATTAGAATTTGTCCTTTTTGAATTGAATATAAACATTGTAACAAACGAACAAAACTTGTTTTTCCTCCTCCTGAATGACCTACCAATGCAATACGTTCTCCAGCTTGTATAGTCACAGATAAGTCTTTGAAGATGGGTTTCTTTTTTCCTGGATAAGTAAATTCGACATGATTAAATTCAATTTTTCCATTTTTAATTTTTAAATCTGGTAGCGGTTTATCTACTTCTGGTTTTTCACGTAAGAGTTGTATCACACCATGTAAATCATATGATGACGTTAAAAGATTTTTTATATTTTCGCCCACTTCTCGGATATAAGATTGCATAATAGTATAAGCAAAAGCTAAATACGCCATGCTTTCTACATTCGCTTTCCCTTGAAAAAGATACCAAACCCCACCGCCCATTAAAATGACCAACATGCCAGCTAGCAATAACCTTTGAATAAATCCCGCCATGTTCCCTAAATGATAAGCGCGAACATTTTTTTCACGTAAATGACTTGTTACATCAAGAAAACGTGAAAATTCATATTTTTCTTGCGCAAACGATTTTGTCGATGTCACTCCACTGATACTATCAGCTAAATGCGCATTAAAATGATCTTGTGTATCAGCATAAAGTCCTTGCGCAGGCCCAGAAACTTTAAATACTAGATATGAACTTATAACAACAAAAATAATAAGATAACCTACGATCAAAAGGGCCAACATAGGAAATTTCAATGTGAGAAAGAAAATACTTCCTAAAAGGACAACAACCGTGGGGAAAATTCGGACGAGAATTTGATCTTCAAAAACTTCTATTTTAGTACGCGCTCGATTGACTTTCGAAATGATACTACCCGTAAAAGTATTAGCGAAGAATTTTTCTGGTAATCGATAAATATGTTCGAAAACATCATCAACTAAGGATTTAAATAAATTTGTTTCAAATGAATTATAAATTAAATAGACTGTAGAAAAGAGAATAGCTTCTGTTAAATACGCGCCTATGAAAATTCCTAACCGATACAATATCGCATCGTTATCTTGATTTTGTTGCACTACCGTTAAAAAAGATGCAAGAGCATTGGGTAAATATGACTCTACCAATGCGGCAGTCAACACCATTACCAAAATTAAACATAATTTTTTTGGTTGACGAAGCCAATAATTTAATGCAAATTGAAATACATCAAAAAATGAAAGTGAAGGCTTTTTTGACATTGTAGAAGCGGACATAAATTCAAACCTTTTACTATTATTATAGTTGCCTATTACCCGACCTACACTGACAAGCAATGTTAAAACAACTTAAAGAGCTGAGCAGAATTTTTTTTGAACTTAATATCTTATTACAAAACTGCATTAATTGCAATTTCCAACCAAAATGTTTTCTAACCAACTTTTTTTAATCTAAGTTTAATTTCTTAAGAAGTTATGGGTATCCCTTTAGGAAAAACAACTTGATCGGGACGATTTAGGGTTTTCCTAAGGCTCATCTTTAAAAAACGTCCCGAACGGTACGGACATGGGATGCATGAATGAGCACAACTCGCCTTAGGCAAACATATATTTTTGCATGGAGAATAAACTCCACGCAAAAATACATATGATGCTCGTGTGCACTTCGCATTATAGTAGCGATCTTAAAACTGTAAGGTTATTTAATAAATACGGCAATTTTACTAAATGTTATAGCTTGTTCATTGCTATAAAAATAGGAAAAATAACCATTGTTGTCAATGCTATAAGAAGATAAATCACCTGCAGGCATACCATCGGCTGTTATTTCTCGTGTTTTATAGGGTGATCCATATTGTGTTGAACCATTTAATTCTAGATTTAATAATTGTGGTGTCACGGCACCGCTCAAAGGAGCAAATTCTAATTGATTCAAACCTCTTGCATAAAGTAGTTGTCCTTGAACATGAAATTGCAGGTCACCCGTTCCAATCGCAACTTGGTCTGCATAAACATTAACCGTCCACAAATTCATACCCGATTTTACAAAATAAATTGCAACCTCATGATTTAATCCAAGACTATCATAAATCATAGTTGTATTTTTATAATTAAATGTATTTGGATCATTTGGATTAAATGGCAAAATAATTATACTATCAGAGGCATTTAAATTGACATTATCTATAATCGAAGAAGTTGCTTCCGGTGAAATTTCTTCAGGTGGTGCTTTTACATCCGTCAATTTACAATCCATCGATGTTAAATCTGTTGGAACGAGATATCCTTGTAACCTTTTTTTGTCTTGATAAAAATACCCATCATTTTTGCCATAAAATATTCCATTGTGAGTATAAGTTATCGCTCCAGTATTTGGGTCTTTAATAGCAAAATGCAATTGTGGATTTGTTTTGATTAACGATGTTAAATCTAAAGGACCTGAACCTTTGCTAATCATTTTGGGAAACTTTCCTAGTGTCTGAACATAAGTATAGGACTGAGATGCAGAAAAACTATTACTCATAAAACAAAACATGGCTACAGCAGAAGCAATTAATAATTTGCGCATAAATATTCCTTTTTTAATCCATTAAAAAAATTAGGCTTCTTAACATTCCCTTGCAACTAGGGCATAGTCAATACATGTCAAAAGGCCTGAGTTAGTCTCATACTTTTATAAAATTATGTCAAATGAAGTTAGATATTAGGGCTGTCCCCGCAGTAATATTTTACCACGTGGACACTTGTATTGATTTATTTGTTGGACGCTAACGCTCTTTTATCGATAGACCCTTGTGCCTTACCTTTCACAATAGCCACGAAAGTTGGCATACTCTGCGAATCCACAATCATATATCGCGGTTGCGCCATGGGACGATATATACGGGAGGCATGGCGATAATCAATTGTAAACGACATTGCATATCCAGCTTTTGCAGCTTGTTGTTCCAAGTAGTTATCGTAAATACCAAAAGGCCATGCTAAATAATCAATATGTACTCCCAGCTTGTCTTCTAACACTTTTTTCGAATCAAATAATTCCTTGTGAACAAATCTTTCATAAGTTTCAGGAGACATATGCTTTTTAGCTTGCTTGAAATTGGGATGGGAAAAAGTATGCGATTGAACATCAAACAAACCCGTTTTCATTAATTCTTTTAATTGATCCCAAGTCAAAGCATTTTTTCCCTCTGAAATCGTTCCGGGATAAATGAATAATGTAATTGGAATATTGTATTTACGCGCAATAGGATACATATAAGTATAATCAGATTTCCAACCATCATCCGCTGTTATTACGATTGGTTTTGCGGGAAGAGTGACATTTTTCCCTTGCAAATAACCAACTAATTGTTTGAGGGGAATCACGGTATAACCATTATCTTTTAACCATTTTATTTGTGATTCAAATCTTTCGGGGGTAATAGTCATACTGCTAGGGATAGTAGGGTTTAAAACATGATAAACTAACACGGGAACCGTAACAGAGTTATCAGCAAACGCGATGCTATTCCCTATGATAAAGAACAAAACAAAAAGTTTTGATAAAAAAATGGCTAAAAAACGCATCCTACAATCCTCCATGATGAAGAAAAATTTTTCTATAACATTTTAAACAATTGGTTAAATAATAGCAAAAATAATAATAACGTTAATTAGGGGTTGACTATTCGCTAGATCGAG
>JANWKO010000137.1 GCA_025451335.1 Gammaproteobacteria bacterium | reverse complement strand
TTAATGAATTACATAAAGAAGATCCTAAAGCTGCAATTGAAAGTGCACAACGGGCATTTGGAATTGCATTTCCAAAAGATTCTCAAGCATTTCATCAGGCGTTAACTAAGGCGATTTTTGTTGAAGCTAATCAACGCATATTTGCTGTGATATTTTGGTTTGTTATTTTAGGTCCAATGGGCGCTGTGTTATATCGTTCCATTGCTTTATGTGCAAAAGAATCGGATTTAGGCTTAATACAAGTAGCAACTAAGGCACAACGTTTGTTGGATTGGTTACCTGTACGTTTATTTACTTTTCTTTTTGCTCTAGGTGGTCACTTTAAAGATGTTTTTAATCTTTGGAAGCGGGAAGCAAAAAAAGGGTTCGGGATGAATGATAATTTTATCGCAGAAAGCGGCATTGCAGCATTAAATGTTGAAGAAACGAATCATTTGTCTGAAGACGGTGCGGCAGAAAAAGATGCTCTTGAGTTACTTGATCGCGTATTTGTTATGGGGCTCGTTTTATTAGCTATGATCGTGATCATGTTGAAATGAAGCATTGGAGTGTCATTTTAGGCTGGTTGCTTTTTCCAATTTTTGCACATGCTTCTTGTAAGGTTGTAGATGATGTTGGTAATAAAATACACCTAACACATCCCGCGCAACGAATTATTAGCCTCGCTCCCGATTTAACTGAGCTTTTGTTCGAAGCAGGGGCGGGAAAACACATTGTTGGTGTGATGCGTGGCAGTGATTTTCCTCATGCTGCAAAAACAATACCGATTGTTGCGAATTTTAACTCTATTGATATTGAAAAAATTCTTTCTTTACATCCTGATTTGATTGTTGTTTGGGCTGAAGGAAATAGAACACAATCGCTAAAAAAATATGGCATTCCTATTTATTATAGCCACCATAGACAATTAAAGGATATTCCTTATACATTACAGCGTTTTGGATGTTTAGCGGGATCTGAAAAAACGGCTCGGCAAGCAGCTGAGATTTTTTCACATCGATATAAACTTTTACGTTCAAAATATGCGGATAAAAAACCTGTTAGCGTTTTT
This sequence comes from Gammaproteobacteria bacterium, assembly GCA_025451335.1. Lineage (GTDB taxonomy): Bacteria > Pseudomonadota > Gammaproteobacteria > DSM-16500 > DSM-16500 > JAJPGW01. The sequence goes on along the minus strand of JANWKO010000137.1, from coordinate 9,155 downwards.
TATCAAGTTTGGTTGCAACCTCTTATCACCGTTACAAAACAAAGTTGGATTAATGATGTACTTTCTTTATGTGGCGGCAAAAACATTTTTGCAAATTTAAAGGGTGTGGCACCTGAGGTGAACATAGAAGCTGTTCTTATGGCAAATCCTGAAGTGATAATAGGGTCAAAAACAAAGCAAGATTGGCGAAAATTTTGGAAAAATTGGCCGCAAATGCAAGCTGTACAGAACCATCATCTTTTTAATATTGATCCAAATTTAATAGAGAGATCAAGCGCTAGAGTGTTACAGGGTGCAGATGAGATTTGTCAAGTTTTGAACTCCGTTCGTGACTAGAGGGGGTTGGGTCAAGTTTTGAAAGTTGACAAAAGCATAATTCAACTTCCAAGACTTAACCCCTACACCGAATTACTTTTGCAAGAAAAGATGAAAATCGTTATTATTTATTTACATAATGAGTGGGAGATCAACAGTGCAAACTAATAGGATAAAGCTTTTGCATTGGTGTGCCTGGTTTTTTTTAGGAAACGCTCTATTATATTGGATAATAGGTTTAAATTATCTACCTTCCATTGCTTGGCTTGACACCGGCTACCTGAATTTTCATGGTAAGTCGGTTATTCATACCTTTGCTGCTCTAGCTTATATTGGCCATCTTGGATTGCTTGCCTTGCTGCCATGTGTTCTCTTTGTCCCGCTGTTATTAATTTTCCCAAGACGAAAGTTTATTTTTACACTAGCAATTATTTGTACAACAATTGCAGGATTTTTATTAGTCATCGATGTCATGACCTATAAGATTTATCGCTTTCATTTGAGCGGTGTGATTTTAGATATCGCCGTGTTTGGTCTTGGCGAAAAAATGTGGGAAATGTCAAATTTGGAATCTTTTTTGCTAATTAGCATAGCAATTGGCTTAGTGATTGTAGAATCTGTTTACGCGGTATGGCTATGGCGTTCCTTGCTCAATAAAAGGATTTTTCAAGTTTCTCTTAAATGGGTTTTGATTGGCTTAAGTCTAAGTCTTTACACTTCATATCTGATGATTATTTATAGCGGTCAATATGCGATGAACCGTGTAATCATTGATGTCTCACGTTTCTTACCACTATATCTGGAAACTTTTTGCACAGTAATGCCCATAAAAAATGGTCGCATGTTATTTGAGCGAATTTCTGAAAGTTATTTAATTCAGCCACAGAAAATGAATGCTCCATTAAATTATCCTTTACAGCCTGTTCAGTGTTCTGCTGCCAAACGTCCTAAAAATTTGGTCATTATATTGATTGATACTTGGCGTTTTGATCAACTTAACCAACAAATTACCCCTTCAATAACTGAGTTTAGTAAACAATCATGGGTTTTTAATCGGCATTTTAGTGGTGGAAATTGTACTGGTCCCGGCGTGTTCTCATTATTTTACGGTATGCCATCTACTTATTGGACAGCTATGGAGACTCAACATCGAGGTCCAGTTTTAATGAATGAATTGCTAAAGCAAAATTATCAAATGGGAATATTTTCAAGTGCTTCTTTAAAATTACCACCTTTTAATCAAACCGTTTTTAGCGGAATTAAAAATCTTCGTTTAACGTCTAAAGGAGAAACTCCATACGATCGAGATTTGAGCATAACAAAAGATTTTAAAGAATTTATTGCGAAAGCGGTGCATAAAAAAGAACCGTTTTTTAGCTTTTTATTTTATGATGCAGCCCATAGCTATTGCGCTTTCAAGCAAAATTTAGGACCTCTTACTCCTGCAGTGAAACACTGCAATCGTATGGAATTGACTAACAAAATTAATCCAACAGCTTATTTCAACCGCTATAAAAATGCACTCATGCTGGTAGATCAACAAGTTAGAGAAGTCTTTGAGACGCTAAAACAATATCAGTTATTGGATAATACAGTCGTATTGATCACTGGAGACCACGGTGAAGAATTTAATGATAATCATCAAGGTTATTGGGGGCATGCGAGTAACTATACATATTACCAAACTCAAACGCCGTTGATTATTTATTGGCCAGACAGAAAGCCTCAAGTATTTGATTATCAAACCAGTCATTTTGATATAGCTCCAACATTAATGAAGGAATTTCTTGGCTGTAATACTCCTGCTCAAAATTACAGTTTTGGTAAGGGCTTGTTAGATAAGCAAAATCGATCTTATTTGATTGTTGGCAGTTATGTAGGATTTGGTGTGCTTGAAAGTGATCAAATTTTAAGCATTTCGCAATCCGGTAATTTTTTGCTGCAACATTTAGATGGTCAACCCTATCCGGAAGGGAAGATCAAATTAGCAACCGTTCAAGATGTTTTTCAAGATTTACGTCGATTCTACATAAAGAATTAGTCACTGTCCGCGGGCTTGCCCGCGTAGCCGTAGAAATAATTAATCGCTAGCCCTTATTCTCATTTGACTTTAAAATATTAGTACATAAAAAAGTATTAGGAACGACCAAATGACACAAATGAGGCATGACATTGATCCTGTTGAAACAAACGAGTGGTTGGAAGCTTTAGCTTCTTTAATCAAATATGAGGGTGCTGAACGCGCTCATTTTATTCTTGAAAACCTCATGGAATCTGCTCGCCAATCCGGAATTGGAATTGGCCAAGGGGCAATGATAACCACACCTTATATCAATACTATTCCTGTTGATGAACAACCTGCGTATCCCGGTGATCTTAATTTAGAACGTCGCATTGAAGCAATGATTCGTTGGAATGCTATTGCCATGGTAGTTCAGGCTAAAAAAGAAGCAGGTGGTGTAGGAGGGCATCTTGCCTCGTATGCCTCAATTGCAACTTTATATGAAGTCGGTTTCAATCATTTTTTTCGTGGGGCAACAAAAGATTTTGCCGGTGATTTGATTTATTTCCAAGGCCATTCATCTGAAGGAAATTACGGTAGGGCTTTTTTAGAGGGTCGTTTATCGGAAACTCAATTGAAAAATTTTCGACAAGAAATCGGAGGTCAAGGAATATCTTCTTATCCCCATCCTTGGTTGATGCCAAATTTCTGGCAGTTTGCGACTGTTTCATTAGGTCTGGGAGCTTTACAAGCAATTTACCAAGCACGGTTTTTAAAATATTTGGATAATCGTAAATTACTTTCCCACGGCGATAGAAAAGTTTGGTTATTCTGTGGGGACGGCGAAATGGACGAGCCAGAATCAATTGCAGGATTGACTATGGCTGCTAGAGAAAAATTAGATAACTTGATTTATGTTGTGAATTGCAATTTGCAACGTTTAGATGGCCTAGTGCGAAGTAACAGTAAAATAGTACAAGAACTGGAGGGTTTATTCCGTGGCGCCGGTTGGAATGTCATTAAAGTACTATGGGATAGTAAGTGGGATGCTTTATTTGCTAAGGATACAAAGGGGTTATTATTACATCGTTTGAGTCAGTGTGTGGACGGTGATTTACAAACAGCATATGTTCGTGGTGGTGCATATACTCGTGAATTTTTATGTGGCGATAATGAAGAATTGAAAGCACTTTTTGCTGATATGTCAGATGAAGAGATTGCCCAGCTTAATAGGGGCGCACATGATCCAATAAAAGTTTATTCTGCATATGCTGCAGCGGTTAAACATCACGGCCAACCGACTGCTATTTTAGCCCAAGGAGTGAAAGGGTATGGGTTGGGGACACGCACTACGGAAAGCCGCAATGTTGCGCATAATCAATTGGAAATGACAGATGAAGAATTAATAGGTTTTCGCGATCGATTTGATTTGCCTTTGAGTGATCAGCAATTGAAAGATCATCAATTTTATAAATCAGAAGATAAAAGTCCTGAAATTAAGTATCTGCATGCGCAACGTAAAAAGTTAGGGGGTTATATCCCTGAGCGAGTTGCTCACTCGGATCCATTAAAAGTACCAGAACTTGGAGATTTTGATGCTGTTTTAAAAGGCACAGGCGATCGTACAATGTCGACAACTATGGCTTTGGGTCGTATTCTCAATGTTTTATTGAAAGATAAAAATATTGGTCAGCGAATCGTGCCTATTTTTTCTGACGAAGTGCGAACTTTTGGATTAGAATCACTTTTCCGCCAAGTAGGAATTTATTCTCCTATCGGCCAGTTATATACACCTGAAGATAAAGAGCAATTACTTTATTATCACGAAGCAACCGATGGACAAGTGCTTGAGGAAGGGATCACGGAAGCCGGTTGTATGGCATCTTGGATGGCTGCAGCTACTTCTTACTCAACGAATCGCTATGCTATGGTTCCATTCTTTACATATTATTCTATGTTCGGTTTTCAACGTATTGGAGATTTTATTTGGGCTTCAGCTGATATGCGTGCTCGAGGATTTTTGATAGGTGCGACAGCTGGACGTACAACATTGGAAGGAGAAGGATTACAACATCAAGATGGACATAGTCTATTAATGGCGTCTCAATTTCCTAATTGTCGTGCGTATGATCCTACATTTGGGTATGAAATGGCGGTTATCATTCAACATGGTATGAAATGCATGTATGAAAATGAAGAAGATGTGTTTTATTACATCATGGCTATGAATGAAAAATATGCGCAACCGGAAATGCCTAAAGGAGCTGAAGAAGGCATTATTAAGGGCATGTATCTCTACAAAAAAGCAAATAAAGCTAAATATAATGTGCAATTGATGGGAAGCGGAACTATTTTACGTGAGGTTAGAGCTGCAGCGTAATGACTAGCAAAAGATTTTGAAGTGGCAGCGGATATTTGGAGTGTAACCAGTTTTAATGAATTACGTCGCGATGGAATGGATGTTGAACGTTATAATATGTTAAATCCAGAAAAGAAACCGCATACCAGCTATGTTGAAAAATGTTTAGAAAAACATGAAGGCCCAGTTATAGCGGCAACAGATTATGTTAAAGCATATGCTGATCAAGTTCGTCCTTTTCTATCACGATCTTATGTTGTATTGGGCACAGATGGATTTGGACGTAGCGATACACGTGAAAAATTACGACAGTTTTTTGAGGTGGATCGTTATTATATTGTCATTGCAGCATTGCATGCTTTATCTAAAGATGGCACCATTCCCGCCAGTAAAGTCGCCAGCGCAATTAAAAAATATAAAATAGATCCTAATAAACCTAATCCTGTGACCGTATAAAGGAGGATTTCCTTTGGCAATTAAAGAAATAAAGGTGCCAGACATTGGCGGCGCCACTGATGTCGATGTAATTGAAGTTTTAGTGAAGCCTGGCGATCATATTAAAAAAGAGGCGTCGCTAATTTCTCTTGAATCAGATAAAGCAACAATGGATGTACCATCACCTGAAGATGGCGTAGTGAAAGAATTAAAAGTGAAAGTAGGTGATAAGATTTCACAAGGTTCAATAATTTTATTATTAGACGTGGAAGGTGCATCGAAAGAAGAAAGTGCTAAAAAAGAGGGACTCTCTGAGAAAGAAAATGCTAAAAAAGAAGAATCTTCTAATAAAGCAAAAAATGCTATTAAAGAAATAAAAGTGCCAGACATTGGTGGAGCCACGGATGTTGATGTCATTGAAGTTTTAGTGAAGCCTGGCGACCATATTAAAAAAGAAGCGTCGCTAATTTCTCTTGAATCAGATAAAGCAACAATGGATGTGCCATCGCCTGAAGATGGCGTAGTGAAAGAATTAAAAGTGAAAGTAGGTGATAAGGTATCCCAAGGTTCAACCATTTTATTATTAGAAATGGAAGGTGCGTCGAAGGAAGAAAGTGTTAAAAAAAATGAAACTTCTAAAAAAGAAGAAACGACTTCTGAAAAGCAACCCACAAAATCAGCTGCAGAAGCTGAAAGAAACACAGTGCCTAAAACCGGTACATTCATACCAGCTCAGTCTGCGGATATTCATGCAGGACCAGCGGTTAGACGTATAGCTCGAGAATTTGGTGTGGATCTTGCTCAAGTACGGGGATCGGGACCTAAACAGCGTATCTTAAAAGAAGATGTGCAAGCATTTGTAAAAGCTCGTTTAGCGCAAGTTCCTGCAGCAACCACAGCCGGATTGCCAGCGGCACCTAGTGTGGATTTCTCTAAATTTGGACCAATTGAATCAAAAGCTATTTCAAGAATAAAAAAATTATCAGGAAAAAATTTGCATCGTAATTGGCTTCTTGTTCCGCATGTTACACAATTTGGTGATGCGGATATCACGGAATTGGAAAATTTTCGTCGTGAACAGAAAGCTGATTTGGAGAAACAAAATGTTAAATTAACTCCGCTAGTATTTATTATGAAAGCGGTTGTTGCTGGATTGAAAGCTTTCCCACAATTTAATGCTTCGCTTGATCCAAGTGGCGAAAATCTTATTATGAAAAAATATTTTCATATTGGCGTGGCTGTGGATACACCAGATGGATTAGTCGTGCCTGTTATTCGAGACGTAGATAAAAAAGGGCTGATTGATTTGGCAAAAGAGTTAAGTGTCGTTAGTGAAAAAGCGCGTAAAAAGCAATTGACTTCAAATGATATGCAAGGTGGATGTTTTTCTATTTCGAGTTTAGGTGGAATTGGAGGAACAGCGTTTACGCCGATTGTGAACGTACCCGAAGTTGCTATTCTTGGAGTATCAAAATCATCTTATAAACCTGTTTATCAAGAAGGTGAATTTGTTCCACGCTTGTTGTTGCCTTTATCGCTTTCCTATGATCATCGCGTGATTGATGGTGCTGATGGCGCACGATTTGTAGTGTATTTAACAAATATGTTATCTGATATTCGAAATTTATTGTTATGAGGAAATGAAATGAGTACCGATCTCCAAGCTGAAGTTGTTGTATTAGGAAGTGGTCCTGGTGGATATACAGCTGCGTTTCGTGCAGCTGATTTAGGCAAAAAAGTTGTTTTAGTAGAACGTTATGAATCTTTAGGTGGAGTATGTTTAAATGTAGGTTGTATTCCTTCTAAAGCATTGTTACACGCCGCAAAAGTGATTGAAGAAACTCACGAAATGGCTGATAAAGGAATCGATTTTGGCAAACCAAAAATTGATTCGAATAAACTTCGTGATTGGAAGAATAAAGTAGTAAGTAAATTAACCGGCGGCTTAAAAATGCTTGCAAAGCAACGCAAAGTTGAAGTCGTGCAGGGCACGGCGAAATTTATTTCTAACCATGAAATGGAAGTGGAAGGTAAAAATGGTAAGCAAAAAATTCGTTTCGATAACGCTATTATTGCAGCAGGTTCACGTGCAGTAAAATTACCTTTCTTACCTGATGACCCACGCATTATTGATTCGACAGGGGCGTTAGAGTTGGAAGACACTCAATGCAAAATGCTGGTTATCGGTGGCGGTATTATCGGTTTGGAAATGGCGACAGTATATGATGCACTGGGAGCAGAAGTCAGCGTGGTGGAATTGATGGATCAGATTATTCCGGGCTGTGATCGCGATATCGTAATGCCTCTTTATAAGCGCATACAAAAACGTTATAAAAATGTTTGGTTAAAAGCTAAAGTAACTAAGGTCGAAGCGAAAAAAGACGGACTCTGGGTCACCATAGAAGGTGAAAATGCACCTGAAAAACCAGAACGATTTGATCGAATACTTTGCGCTGTGGGTCGACGTCCTAATGGCGATCAAATAGCGGCAGACAAAGCTGGTGTTAAAGTGGATGAACGCGGTTTTATTCCAGTTGATAAGCAACTTCGTACTAATGTTCCGCATATTTACGCGATTGGTGATATTTGCGGAATGCCGATGTTGGCACATAAAGCTATTCCAGAAGGAAGAGTTGCTGCAGAAGTCATTGCAGGTTTGAAACATTATTTTGATCCAGCTTGTATTCCAAGCGTAGCTTATACGGATCCAGAAATTGCCTGGGTTGGGATGACTGAAAATGAAGCTAAAGCAAAAGGAATCAAATATGGTAAGGGTGTGTTCCCTTGGGCAGCCAGTGGTCGATCATTAAGTATTGGTCGAGATGAAGGTGTGACTAAACTTTTGATTGATGAAACAACACATCGTGTCATTGGTGCAGGTATTGTTGGTACGAATGCGGGTGAATTGATGGGAGAAATTGGCTTAGCTATAGAGATGGGTTGTGATGTGGAAGATATTTCACTAACCATTCATCCACATCCCACATTATCAGAGACAATTCCGATGTCAGCGGAAATTTTTGAAGGAACCATAACTGACTTGTATCTGCCAAAGAAAAAGGCCGTGGAAACAACAACCGCTTAATGAGGACCGGGGTCAAAGCTATGTTTAGGTCAACTTGTAACGCAGATAACATAAACATAGCTTTGACCCCGTTCTACTAGACACGTAATTTTTTGGTGGCCGGTTCCAAAGTAGTCTCTGATACTGTTTTTTTAAAACTCAAAATTAACTGTTTCACACCGTCACTTTTAGCAAAATCTAATGCAGTTTCTTTCTTTTCCGTTTTACATTCTGTATCAGCATCATAACCTAACAACAGTTTAATCATATCAAGATGATTATATTTAACAGCTACCATGAGCGGTGTTTTACCATCTTTGCTAGGGGTATTAATATTTGCTTTATTCTCTAATAATAATTCTGCAGTGCCAATTTCTCCTTGTACTGCAGCAAGATAAAGCGGAGTGGAACGATCATCCGTGCAGCGTTGATTAACATTGGCAGCTTGCTTTAATAATAATTCACAAATTGAGTAATGACCATTTTGTGCTGCAAGATGAAGAGCAGAGCAACCATCATCTGTGCAAAGATGTTTTGCATTGGCGCCATGTTTTATTAAAAGCTTGACGGCAGATAATTTCCCATCTTGGGCAGCAAAAATAAGTGGTGTAGAAGCATCTAAATTTCTGGCGACATTAGGGTGAGCGCCCAGTTTCAAAAATAACTTTATAATTTCAACATTACCACCCATGCTGGCAAAATGAATAGCTTCCATTCCAGTGGAGCTTTGGTGATGCAGATTTGCGCGATGTTTTAATAGCAAATGAACCAGATCGAGATGACCATGATTAGCAGCAACATTAAGAGGGGCTTTTGTAGAGGCAAAATTTATATTTATTTCAGCTTGAGCTTCTAATAAAAGATGTACGACTTTAATATGGCCAAATTGACAAGCAGCATACAAGGCTGTTTCATTGTTTTCATAGAATTCATTAATATTAATTTTTTCCTTTATCATATTAACGATGAAGTCATCTTTT
>JANWKO010000136.1 GCA_025451335.1 Gammaproteobacteria bacterium | reverse complement strand
ATACTCGCCAACCAATAGACCCAATGCAACATTACGCTGTGCCGCTTCGTTGAATGTTGCCATTTCAGCTTCAGTATGACCATGATCTTGGCCTTTATGATGCGGATGCAGCTCATCGTGAATACGTTTAGCTTCACGTTCAATCAATGCCTTAGGCAATTCAACTGGATTTTGTTCAATCAGCTTATCAAAAACTTGGCCTTTTAATTTAGCCTTGATCATACGATCCAATTCTCTTTCAAGATTATTTTGAATTTCAGATCGCAAATCTTCTAAAGATGCACTTTTTACACCAAGTTTTTTTACAAAGTTTTCATTTAATTCAGGGACTTTTGGTTCCATGACTTTAGTAACTTTGATAGCAAACTCAGCTTCCTTACCTGCTACTTCTTTTGCAAAATAATTTTCAGGGAACAACACTTTAACTACTCGTTCTTCGCCAGCTTTCGCTCCCAAAACCCCTTCTTCAAATCCAGGAATCATTGTCTTGCTACCAATTACAATGGGGTAATCATGCGCTTCACCACCAGCAAACGCCACGCCATCGATTGTTCCACGAAAATCAATAACAGCTTGATCTTTTTCTTGAACTTCGCGATCAACTTTTTGCCAAGTCGTATGTTGATTTTGTAAATGCTCGATCACTTTTGAAACATCTTCAGTTTGAATAGTTGCTACTTGTTTCTCAAGAGATGATAAATCAAAATGAACTTTCTCGATTTGTGGCAAAACTTCAAATGTAGCGACAAATTCTAAAGGTTGGCCTGCTAAAACAGTTTTTGGCTCAACCATTGGTACGCCAACTGGGCTTAATTTTTCTTGATCCATAGCAGAATAAAGTGAACTTTGTATCACTTCACTCAAAGCCTCTTGGCGAGCTGAATCACCAAACCGCTGTTTCACCACATCTAAAGGTATTTTTCCTGGTCTAAAACCATTTAATTTAGCGGTTTTAGAAATTTTTGTAATACGCTGATCATAAGCTTGATCAACTTTTTCAATTGGAACGACGATTGTGACACGTCGCTGAATTTTACTTGGTGCTTCAACGGTTACTTGCATAATGACCTCAATAACAAATCCATAATAAAAAACAAGGGGCTTTCTCAAATGAGAAAAAGTCCCTTTAGAATATATAAACCTATATTATATTGAAAAATGTTTATTAAAGATACCCTATCTTCTACCCTGAGTGGCAAAGGACTATATCATTAACTCAATTAGCGTTTGACCAATGACTAAAACTGAGACAGAAATGAGTCCCACTAATAGTGGCTTACCGCCAAAAAATCTAAAGGTTTCTTTTTTAGCAATCTTTTTTCGATATCTCCCTGACCATGCCATGAGCGCAGGAAGTAACATTAATAATATTGCACAATAAATACCCGCGTAACTTAAAGCGGCAATAAAAGCGCCAGGATACAACAAGACAATCAACATAGGTGGTAAAAAAGTAGCAATGTGAACTATCCAAATTTTTCCATTTGATTTGTTAACCTTAAGTCCATCTGCTAAAAAATCCCACAGACTTAATCCCACGCCTAAAAATGCGGTCGCCAAACAAACCGAAGTAAATATCCGTGCAAAAGCTGTTATAGAATCACGTTGCAATAACTGACTTAATGCATTAACAAATTCACTTGTCGAACGGCCTGATTGCAACATATCAACTAAGCCATTACTTCCTTCGCTAGGAATAACACCCATAATGGCAATATCCCACAAAATGTAGCATATTAATGGGACAAAGCTTCCTATCAAAATTGCCAAACGTATTTTCTTGACATCATCTTGAAAGTAACTGCGCAAACTGGGAACGATTGTCGCATAACCAAATGAGGTTAGTGTAACGGTTATGCCAGCTGTTAGATAATGAAAATGACCGCCGATTAAATTTGTCTTTAGAATATTTGGAAATATCAAAGTCATTAACAAAATTAAACTGCCCATTTTTATAAACATCAAAGAGCGATTAACTAAATCGACTGAACGAATTCCCAATCCTACAATGAAACTTAGCAATAAAGCATACACTAATGATGAAAGCCAAATCGGCAATTCAATATGCACGATTGAAAGTAAATTTCTTAAAAAATCCCCACCACCGGAAATATAGGCCGCAAGTAATGAGTATAACAACAGAAGATACGTAACCCATGCCACAGCTTGGCCACTTTTACCCAAAGTAGCTTTTGCCATCGATATCATATTCGTATCTTTAGGTAACCAAAGGTTAACTTCTAAAATTAGAAAAGCACCTGCGGTCATAACAGCCCAACAAGCAAACAATAAAATTGTCGAGTGAATAAAACCTGCTTGTGAAGTCGCAATAGGAAGAGCTAGCATCCCTCCGCCAATGGAGGTTCCTATCATTAGTAAAATACTGCCTATTAATTTCATATTCATATTTTTTTCCTATTCAAATTATCTGCAAACTCATCTGTTTAAGTGTTTATAGTTTAGATTGTCTGCGGTTTTATCCCCTCCGCTAGGGATGAGTGTTATCTGCCCTAAGGCAGAAATAGAAATAAAAATAGGCAAAGAAGTCTCTGTTTGAGCTACTGACAAGTGACATTTTAGGACTATTTTGTTTCATAAATTCATTTATTTAAATAAGATTGTATAAAAATTTAACAGATTAATAGGGGTGTGTCAATCTTTATCCTTCTTTTTTAGTTAAGCATTGAATGCATGCAAATGAATCGAAAAAATTTATTTCTTGCTTCTTCTTTAAAAATTTAATATTTTCAATGAATTAACTGTTCATTTTAGGTATATTTAAGCTGAGTTCAATTAAACTTTTATCATAAAACGTTTAATATATTAAGTACATGGATTTATTGATTTATTTAAAATAGGAGTTTTAATTATGCTAATCGCTGCATTAGTCTGTTTTGGTCTAGCTGTTTTATTTGGTTTGATTATATTTATGCATGTCTTACAAGACGCCAAACCACCACGATTTTTTGTCTACACTCATGGTCCACTTGCTTTAGCTGGAATAATTCTTTTAATCATATATGGTTTATCTTATTCCTCTTCCCATCTTATTATTATTACCACTTTGTTTATATTGGCAGGAATTGGTGGATTAACTCTATTTTACAAAGACTTGACAGGAAAACCTATTTCTAAATGGATGGCATTTGGTCACGGGTTAATAGCTTTTGGGACCTTCATATTTCTCGTGATTTATACTGTTTCTTCTGCAACGTTGAGTTAAATATCGGATTTACCAAAAACCACAGAAGTGAGTCCATTGAAATAATATATTAGACAAAATCTTAGATATTAGACATAGTTTGTTTTTTATACTAATTAACTTAAGATTTTAAGAGAAAAATGATAATAGTTGGTGCGAAAGGAGAGACTCGAACTCTCACGGGTTTCCCCACTGGAACCTAAATCCAGCGCGTCTACCAATTCCGCCACATTCGCGTTTCAGTTGGCTAATTAATGCTGGTGGGATGATATAGCATATTGATATATAACTCAATCATGAAATATTCATTTTCACCGGCCTCATAAATTTTTGTATGTACTGCAAACCTAATATATAAAGTACAAGGCCCTATTAGAGGTGAATTCGGCAGTTAACAAGACTTCTCCATTTATTCCGTATCACATTGATAAAATTAAATTTTCTCTGTTAATAATTTCTTAATAAATTTTGTGTAAAATTTATCCAGTATAAATTTTAATCTTTGCTTGAGGTTTTGTTATGAGCTTGAGAATGCTGAAAAAATTAGAAGTAGAACAATGCTGCGATGCTTTACCTTTTGGCGCTTGGAATATGCTATCAGAAGATCAAATGATGGACATTCGACCAGGCGAGCCAGATAGTCATGATAGGCATGGGAAACCAGAAGATCTTATAGCAGCTCACTCCGAAGCATTATCTCACGCAGGTTTTAGAGTAAATTCTGGGGAAATATGGTTTAACTCAATTAAACTTTGTGAACTTCCTGATCCCGAAATGAAAGTGACATCTATTAAATTATCACCAGACGAAAAGCATCTTTATATTTCTTGCTGTAAAAAAGAGGCCGAGTACAAAGCTAGCATTATCGTTGCAGAAGTGGTAGTAAAAAGTGATGTTGTTGCAATTAAGCAAATTGAAAAAGTTGATTTAGAAGGTAGCAAATTCGATTATGGCTTTAGGATAAAAGATGTTACACGCACATCATTACTTTTAACACCTTATTATAATTCCCATGATTTCTTAGAGTTTGATCTTGCAACTTCGAAATATGAAACAAAAGCTTTAAAAAATTCAAATGAAACGGTAATGAAAATTTCAGAAAAATTTATTGTAACTATGAAAGGAAATACCGTTATTTTAAGAGAAAATGACGAAAAACAAAAAACGCTAATTGGCATTCGCCGAGAAGGAACAAAAGTTCATGGCACTGGTATTTTTGATGAACGTTATTTAATTATATCACGTACTAACCTTAAAAATTCTAAATTGAATCACATTTCCGTATTTGATATTAGCGAGCCAAAAGAACCAAAGTTAATCCAACAATATGATCTAAAAGAAAGAATTGTTGCTTTTAGTAAAAGCGGCAAAGAACATTTCGTTTGCATAACTGATAAAGGTCGATATATTAAAGCAAAATTGAATCAATTAGGCATCCAACTTCCTGGGCCAGTAAAAGCATCTACTGTAAAAGAATCTCCCGCAAAAGCGCAACAGGATGCAAAAATGCCAAGTGAAACAGTGAAAGTAGCAACTCAAAGTGTCACAGCACCAGTCCAAAATACAAAAACCCATAATCAAACGTTATGGTCAAAAAAAGATGCACCCACTGATCATAGAAAACAAGCGGAAGAAAGATACAAGGAAATTAAAAACCAAAAAAATCGTTTGAGTAGGAGAACAAGTTAGAGGAAATCGATTTTACAAAAAAATCGACTCATCAAATCTTACAAAAACTTCTAAATATGTGATAATTACAAACAATAAAAAAGTCGAGCTCTAAATTACTATGCTAAAATTGATTTTATTTATCACCCTCCTATACTGGTCGACATTTTCTTTTGCATTTCAAAACTGGAATGGGCGAATTTTTCAAGTTAATATGCAAAAAGAAATTTTTTTTGATGAATTGTTAACGCATCTTAATGAAGAAAAGATAATCATTTTTGGAGAACAACATAATACGACTGCTATCCAATTAGCAGAAAGTTTAATTATTAAAAACGTCGTTATATCTCAACACAACCAAGGAAAATTTTTAGCAGCCTGGGAGTTTTTAAATTATACTGAGCAAAAAAATATTTCTTATGCATTCAATCAATTTATTGCTGATAAAATTACAGCTGAAGAATTTTTAATTCAAACACAAGGCACAGCACAGAATATTAGTTATATTCCTATTTTTAAAACGCTTAAATTATTTCAAGGTGATTTAATTGGGGTTAATATTTCTCGTGAAGCAAAGGCACCGGTATTGGAAGGTGGTATTGACGCCATTGATCCCAAGTATATTCCACCTAATTTTGCCTTGGGTTCTGTTAATTATTTTCAACGTTTTAAAGATGTCATGAAAGACCATGTCCCATCAGATCGAATTGAAAATTATTTTGCAGCACAGTGCCTCACTGATGACATTATGGCTCACACTTTGCAACAAAATATTAATCCACCTTTAATATTTTTAATCACTGGAAATTTTCATACTGATTATTATGATGGTATAGTTAATAGAATTCGCGTCCGTCAATCTGTAAATCCAATTATTATACGTTTTATTGACGCATCTGATTTTGATTCAAAAGAATTAAATGAATTGCTGCCTCAACTTCTTCATGATGAAAAATATGGTGACATTGCGGATTATGTTTATTTTGTCAATGAGCCAAACTCTCTACACAACAATTAAAATTAAATCTAAAACCGAGTTAACACCACTGTATTAGGATTTGTCCTAAGCGTTAATTGCATTTGCATGAAATTCGATATGATCCGCAATAAAAGTTGCAATAAAATAATAACTATGATCATATCCTTCTCGATAATTCACTTGGATTAATTGCTCAGCTTCATTGCAAGCATCTTCAAAATCAGACAGAAGAAGCTGCGTTTTTAAAAATTCATCTTGCAACCCTTGATCAATGTAAATTCTATTCGGATGTTTCGCACCCTGCTTAATAAGCTCAGTAGCATCATATTGCAGCCACTCATTAGGATGATTTCCAAGATAACCCAACAAAGCTTTTTTTCCCCAGGGAGAAATAGAAGGATGTGCAATCGGGGCAAAAGCAGAGACAGATTTAAATTTATCAGGAGAGCGCAAAGCCATAACTAATGCGCCATGCCCTCCCATGGAGTGACCCATAATAGAAATTTTATTCTGATCAATATTGAATTTTTCTTGAATCAGTTGATAGAGCTCTTCTGCAACATAGCTATACATGCGATAGTGATGACTATATTCAGGCGTGGTAGCATCGACGTAAAAACCCGCTCCCGAACCAAAATCATATGCATCATGTTCATGAGGAAGATTTAATCCCCGCGGTGAAGTATCAGGACAAATAATTATTAGCCCAGCTTCGGCTAAAAATCGTTGGGTACCGGATTTCGTAATAAAATTTTCTTCTGTACAAGTGAGCCCTGAAAGAAAAAAAATAGCACCTCGAATTTCTCTTTCAGGGATAAAACAAGCAAATTTCATTTTAGTTTTTGTGGTTTTTGCATCGTGTTCCCAAAATTGGGTAAACCCTGCGAATGTCTTATGTGATTTTAGCAGATTCATTTTATTCACCTTGCATTGTAGTCTTACATCATAATGACACTACGAATCGATTTACCTTCATGCATGTAATCGAAAGCTTTATTGATATCGGAAAGAGGCATGGTAAATGAAACCATATCATCGATATTTATTTGTCCCGACATGTATTGATCGACAAAACCAGGAAGTTCGGTACGCCCTTTTACTCCGCCAAAAGCGGTGCCTTTCCATACACGCCCTGTCACTAATTGGAAAGGACGTGTTGAAATTTCTTGTCCACTTCCAGCTACGCCGATAATGATAGATTGTCCCCAACCACGATGAGCGCACTCGAGCGCAGCTCGCATTAATTCCACATTCCCTACACATTCAAAAGAATAATCCACTCCCCAACCTGTCATTTCCACAATAACTTGCTGAATTGGTTTATTTTGTGCTTTTGGATTGATAAAATCCGTCGCGCCCATTTTCATGGCGATATCTTTTTTACCTTCATTAACATCGATAGCAATAATACGCTTTGCACCTGCCATTTTGGCGCCTTGGATAACAGATAAACCAATGCCACCCAATCCAAACACAGCCACTGTGGAATTCTTTTCAACTTTCGCTGTGTTGAGAACTGCACCTATTCCGGTTGTAACCCCACAACCAAGTAAACATACCTTTTCTAAAGGTGCTTGAGGATTTATTTTAGCTAAGGCAATTTCAGGTATCACAGTATATTCAGCAAAAGTCGAGCATCCCATATAATGATGAATGGGCTGTCCATTTTTCGAAAATCGCGAAGTTCCATCCGGCATGAGGCCTTTGCCCTGGGTTGCGCGAATTTTCACACATAAATTAGTTTTACCTGATAAACAAAATAAACATTCACGACATTCTGGCGTATAAAGCGGAATGACATGATCACCTTTTTTCAGGGTTGTTACTCCTTCGCCTACTTCAACAACGACACCACCGCCTTCATGTCCTAGAATGACTGGAAACAGACCTTCTGGATCTGCTCCAGAGAGTGTAAATGCATCTGTATGACATACCCCTGTTGCCACAATTTTTATTAAAACTTCGCCAGCCTTTGGTTCTTGTAAATCAATTTCTTCAATACTTAGGGGTGTGTTAGATTTCCATGCTACAGCGGCTTTTATTTTCATAATAATTTCCCATATGCAAAATGCGAATTTTAAATTTTTACATGAGGAACTCAAGCGAAAGTTAATCTATATCTTTAATTCTTGAAAAATGAATTTGTGAACCTTGTGCAACGAATTAAACCTAGCTGCAACCGATATTGCGCTGATTAATTAAAGATACAAAATGGTGTACTGTGAACTACCAAAGAGCGCCACCTCACCTCCCGCCAAAGCCACTCCTTCGGCAAAAGAAAGGGTTTATGGCAGAGGACTGCGGCGCTTTTTAGAAATCTACAGCATCACACACAAAGAATCACACACACGCTCATTGACCTTATAATCACATTGATTACGACAAAAAATATACAGCAATTAATTTACATAAAATTAAATCAATGT
>JANWKO010000135.1 GCA_025451335.1 Gammaproteobacteria bacterium | reverse complement strand
TTTACAAAAGTTTTGCAAATTAGCCCAAATAATAGTGATGCTGATGTTGGTCTAGAACAAGCAAATAAAGCTGAGCAACCTACTAAATCAAATTTGACGAATGGTTGTCAGACAAATGAAGGTTTGACTTTATTAAATCGAGCATATCCACCCATTACAAAAATAAAATCAATATTATCTGAATGTGATAAAGTCGCTCCTAACGATGTTCAGGTTTTATTATTGCATGGACTATTAGCAAGAAAAGAAGGATTGCCAAACAAAAATTTTGCTTCTGCAATCCATTGGCTAAAAAAAGCTGTAGCCGTAGCAACCCCTGATAATAATGCTCCTGCTCTTGAATTAGCAACGACATATGAATGGGCTTCACAAGGAAACGAAGCAAAAAAAATATATAGCCGATTATTAGTAAAAAATCCTAACCTACGACCTGCTTTGTTAGGGTTAGCAAATGTTGGTATTGCTCAAAAACAGTTACAATATTCCCAAAATATTTATGATAAATTATTGAAACAAAATCATAACGATGTTGACGCTTTAAACGGATTGGGTCGTATACAATTGGCTAATCAAAATTTTCCAAAAGCAAAAAGCTTTTTCGAAAAAGCCTTAAAAATTGATCCTAATAATAAAGATTCTCAGATTGGTTTAGAACAATCAAAAAAACGCGTTTCTTTTTCAGCAGCTACAAAAAATTGTCCTGTTGATGAAGGACTAAAACTTGTAAATGAAACCAAACCTCCCGTTGACAAAATATTAGCAATACTAACTACATGTGATAAGGAAAATCCAAATGATGTACAAGTTCTAATGTTACATGGCCTATTAGCTAGAAAAGAAGGTATGGATAAAAAAGATTATGATGTTGCCATTTCCTGGTTTCAAAAAGCTGCTTTAGAAGCAACACCCGATAATTATGGACCAGAGCTCGAATTAGCAACAACCTATGAATGGGCATCTCAACCTTTAAAAGCTAAAGTTATTTATATTAGTGTTTTAAATATGGATCCTAATAATCGTGCAGCCTTATTGGGTTTAGCGAGTGTTGACCGTGCTCGATATAATTTTAAAGAATCGATGGCTATCTACCAAAAATTCTTAGAAAAAAATCCAAATGATGTTGATGCGCTAATTGGTATAGCATCGATTGATTTAGCAAATAAAAAATTTGATCTCGCTAAAAAATATTATCTCACTGCTCAATCAATCCAACCTAACAATCAAGATGTCAACACTGGGTTACAAATGCTTAATGACGCGACCAAATATAGAATAAGTCTTTCTGACGGCGTCTATGGTATTGGAGATATAGCGTCAAATAGTAGCGCAATTACTTTTGTTGCCGATCTCAATGCAACTGATCAACTATATCTGTTATTAGTTCACAATACAAAAGAAATTCAATTAGGTCAGGTTTTTAATCCAACCTTTTTACCTAAAAATAGTTTTTTAATTGGGTTCCAAAGACAATATTCAGAAAGATATGGTTGGGGTTTTAATTATGACTATCGACAACATGTCAATCAGGGAACAGAAAATCATGTTGAAATAAATGGTGATATTTATCTCCTTCCTCAATTTCAAGTTTATGGTGGTATGAGAGAGTCATTTCCAACACCTTTCAACTATCAACTTTATTGGGCAGGCGGAACCCTAATTACTAATATACCAGTTAATTTCTCGCTAACTGCTTTTCTGGGGATTCAAGAAGAAGAAGTTATAGGCACAATTCGCTCACCTGCATATTCATTTGATTTAAGTAAGGAATTTTCTAACAAAACTTACTATGATATAGGCGTAGCTTACCTTCCTCCTGAAAGAAATAATCCATGGTCAGTTCATGGAAATTTCGCAATAACTACTTTTAAAAATCAAGCTCTCGAAGCATGGTATGAGTATTATTGGTTTAATAGTAGTTATTATGCTGGTTTGGGATGGCGATTTTATTGGTAATTTGTAACAAATTACTCGAGGAAGTATCATGTCATCTTTAGATGATAAACAAAAATATCCTATCTTACTTCTTGAAAGACATATAGATGATGCTCAATTAATTTCTGAGTGGATAAAAGAATTGGGACATTTAACGCACATATCAAATATAAATAATTTTAAAACCGTCATAAGTCAAAAAACATGGAATTTAATTATTGCTGTTTTAGACTCTAATGAAACAGAAAACCAAAACATATTAAATATTATTAAGGAAGCCTCTTCTTCAATTTTAATTTTAATCGTCACTTCAATAAAGATAGATGAAAACATTTTAAAAAATGAATTACCACATAATTTTGTAATCTTATATAAGCCTTTCAGCAAAGATGTATTCTTAGATGCCTTTTTTAGTCTAACAGGTCCTTCTTTAGATCGGCGTCGAAAAACTGATCGACGAAAATATAAACAAAAAATTATTTTATTTATAGGTGCGCACCCAGATGACGTTGAAATCGGAAGTGGTGGTTGTATGGCGCGACATTTCACACAAGGAGATTCTATTAATATTTTAACTTTAAGTTCTGGTGGGTCGGGAGGTCATTTTGCTACACGTAGAGAAGAAGCAAAAAAAGCAGCAGAAATTTTTCATGCTAATCTTTTTTTAAAAGATTTAACCGATACTGAAATCTCGCACGTTGATACTATCAATTTAATAGATGAGGTTGTACAACAAATTGAACCTACTCATGTATACACGCATTCAATTCATGACGTTCATCAAGATCATCGAAATGTACATCATGCAAGTATTGTAGCTTGTAGAGGTGTTCCTAATTTATATTGTTATCTATCTCCTTCTACTTCTATTTACTTTAAGCCCAATTTATTTGTTGAAATCACTAATTATATAGATAAAAAGTTAGAAGTGCTTGCTGTTTACAAAAGCCAAGTCTCTAAACGTCCTTATCTTCAAGAAGACATGATACGTGCGACTGCACGTTATTGGGGACGTTATTCTAATTATGGACTCGCCGAACCGATGGAAATAATGCGTCAAACTGAAGTGCTATTTTAATTTCTAAATTTTAATTATCAGTATCAAAAGCTAAAATTTCGCAATTTGCAATAGGTCGTGAAGTCTCTTCTTCTCTAAACATCTTCATCCATTCTTTAGTTGGCGCAAATCCACGGTGTTTACCTATGTCGTAAGCTTTAAAAAATTGACCATGACCTACGACAACAATATATCCATGACATTCATGCAAACGTTTATCAAAATTTTGAATGCGATTTAAAAAATTTGCAAATGATTCAGCTCCATTACCATCAATGAAATAAGGATCTAAATCTTGCCAATATTTATGAATCATTTCATCTCTTTGTTGTTTTGTGCTATTTTGAAATTTTATTGGATCAAGATAAGTTATTTCTTGAATTTGCCATTCTTCAACAGGTACATTTGACCACTTTTAAATTATGGGAACAGCGGTTTCTTGCGAACGGGTAAATGGCGATACGACTATCAAATCAGGCTTTAATGTAATTTCTTCTGCTAATAATTTTGCTTGCTCTTTCCCTTTTTCAGTTAATGACTCCATGGGAGCATTCCAAATTCCTGATGATTTACATTCAGCATGTCGAATTAACCAAGCTGTCGTTTTGGGCATAATTCTTCCCATTCAGACATTGAACAAAATTGTTCTGTCCAATAACGAACTACCATGAGTTATTTAAAAGACATTAATGTTTAGGGTAAAGTATCACCTTGTAAATCTTGGATTAACAATGTTGGAATATCTACACCAGCTGCTGCAGTAAGCGGTAAAGTTCCTGGAAATCTGGGATTAATTTCAAGCAATTTAAACATTCCTTTTACATCACTTTTAAATTGTATATTTGATACATATCGCAATTCTAAAAGCTTTGCAATATTTAAAGCTTGTTCCATTAAATCAGGTAAAAATCTTGTCCGAGCAGCAACAGCAATACCAGAATCAATTTTCATCCTTAAACGAGGGACAGCAGCTATGGGACGACCACTGCTATGGATATATGTATCAACTGAGTATTCGTCACCAGGTAATAACTCTTGTAACAAATAGCTACCATCCAGTGGTAACAGTTTTAAGTCCTTTGCTTCTTTTATTGTATGAGTATTTGTAGAACCTGCACCTATACGTGGCTTAGCAAAGAGAGGAAAGGTATCAATTGAAGTGATCTTATCTTCGGTTAATAAAATGGTATTTGGAATAGGCGTTTTATCTTTAAAATAGGTTAATAATGCATATTTATCACGGCAAGTTTGTAATGCTGCTTTAGAAGGTAAGGGAATTCTAACTCCAATTTCTAAAAATTTATCTGTTAAAGAAGCTAGAGGAAATAATTCGGAATCAACTGTAGGGATAAGTAATTCTATTTGACGTTTTTGACACTCCTCAAAAATCTTATCTGTAAAAACAGATGAATGACTAGGAGGTACAATTATCCGATAACTTGCAGGAACTAAAAATAGTCCAGAAGCACAGGGATCCATATCAGCCATAAATATCTGATGCTCAGTATGGAGACTTTTCCAAACGCTGACTGCTGCTGCTCCACCTGCGCCGGTTAAAAGAATCCGCATATCAATCCTTAATATATTTTTACTAATTTTTTTGTTTTTAATCTAGCAAGTAATATATAGCATGTTTAAGGTGTTCTATTCTTATAGTCGTGCTTTATTATTTAATTATACCAATATAATTTATATTATACGAAGCAATTTAATAAACAGTATTTGACTTGATTAACTTCAGTTATATATCCATAAAAATCAAGAGGATATGTAATAAGTTTCAACAAATTGGATTGATGAAAGCGTTCGCAATAGATTTCATAGAATTTAATTGTTTAAAGTCCAATTAAAGTGTAAACGTAAAACCAACATCAACATAATTCAATGTATAAGGAAAGCGTGTATTACAGATTAAAGTGGTGTATCCCTGCTGACCGCCATTAACAAAAAAATCAACGTGAGAATTTACTCTCCAATTCGCTTGTGCATATACACCATTATGGTGTATATCCCCTAGGTTATAAACAACCAAATTTATGCTATTCTACTTGATTTACATCTACCTGATAGTGATGGTTTAAAATTCTTTGATGCTATCAACAATTTAATAACTGATGTTCCGATCATTATTTTGAATGGTCTTAAATATGAAGATCTCGCTCTGACATAATTCTTAATAGGGCTCTAGTATATTTAATTACAAATTTTTAGGTAAGGTAGCTACTTCACACCAAAAAAAAGCAAGATATTTTATAACTTCAACAAATCGAGTTGGATCGCTAGGTTTAATAATATAACTACTAATAGAATTATTATAACTATGAAGAATATCTTCTTCAGCAATAGAATTTGT
>JANWKO010000134.1 GCA_025451335.1 Gammaproteobacteria bacterium | reverse complement strand
CCATCAAATTGTAAGCTGACCTAAACATAGCTTTGACCCCTCAACTCTTCTATAATGATCACTTATTCAACATAAATTTTCATAAATTCGGCCAATCATATGCCCAACAAATCTGAACTTAAATTATCGGGTTTTAACTTTACGGAATTATTTAATCCGGATGGTTTAACACGATTAGATCAACAATTTTTAAATAAATTGAGTCAGATCAATCCATTAGCCTATTCAGAATTATTGGCTTATCGTCAAGAAAGTAAAGCTTTTAAACCCGTTGAAGTCAGCGAATTATTATTGAATTGTGCTCCTGTTTTAGAAGATTTTTTAATAGAATTATTCAATATTTCTACCGCTGCAGCGGCTGCACAAGTCAAAACAGTAGCAAATAATCCTATCTCGATTTTTAAAAAATTCTTTGTGTTAAAACAAGCTAAAAAAAATCTGCAAAATGCGAGTAATTTATCAAGTTTTTCTGAATTAGATCATTGGCTCACAAAGCAGTTAAAACATGCCACTTTACAAAGTGATGACAAAGAATTAGCTGTAGCCTTATTGGGAAATCAATATCTTGATGATACAGAAAAATATGCTGATGAAATTACAAAACTTACTCAATGGTGTATTCAAGCGATATTGACGCCAGAAGGTCAAAAACAAGTGGCTGGATGGAGTAGTTTTTACATACCCGAGCGGATTCAGCCTGATCAATTAGTAAAATATACATCAACTCACGATAAATGGGGACGCTTAGAAGCCAATCCTTCACAATTAATTCTTCGCGATGGATTCAAACTCACCGATCCTCCAATGGATGCACGTCGTGCTCAAGACCAAGTGAATTATTGTATTTATTGCCATGATCATGATGGGGATTTTTGCTCAAAAGGTTTTCCAAATAAAAAAAGTGATCCTACCCAGGGCCTTAAAAAAAATGCCTTAGATGTCACATTAACGGGCTGTCCTTTGGAAGAAAAAATTTCTGAAATGCAGCTACTGAAACGGGATGGCTATACGCTGGCCTCTCTCGCGATGGTGATGGTTGACAATCCCATGTGTCCTGCAACTGGCCATCGAATTTGTAATGATTGTATGAAAGCTTGCATCTATCAAAAGCAAGAACCGGTAAATATTCCGCAAATTGAAACGCGTGTTTTGATTGACGTGTTAAATTTACCTTGGGGTGTTGAAATTTATGATCTATTAACACGTTGGAACCCATTGCGTCAAAAACAATGGCTCATGAAACCCTATAATGGTTTAAAAATCATGATTGCCGGTATGGGTCCAGCTGGTTTTACTCTTGCACATCACTTGTTATTAGAAGGCTTTGCTGTCGTTGGATTCGATGGATTAAAAATTGAACCTTTGCCAAAAACGTTTATTCACGAACCCATTTATTCTTTTGATGATATAAAAGAAAAATTAGACGAACGTCTCGTGGCTGGATTTGGTGGTGTTGCAGAATATGGTATTACAGTCCGTTGGGATAAAAATTTTCTTAAATTGATTTATATTAGTTTAATGCGCAAACCACATTTTCAAGTATTTGGTAGTGTGCGTTTTGGTGGCACAATTAAAATTGATGATGCATGGGATATGGGATTTGATCATTTTGTCGTAGCAGTTGGCGCAGGCTTGCCTAAAGCATTACCCATCCCAGGTAGTTTGGCACCTGGCATGCGTCAAGCAAATGATTTTTTGATGGCTTTGCAATTAAGTAATGCGGCCAAAAATAGTAGTCTCACGAACGTACAAGTACGCTTACCCGCTGTCATCATTGGTGGCGGATTAACGGGTGTCGATACGGCAACAGAAGTGCAAGCTTATTATATTCGGCAAGTGGAAAAAACTTTATTCCGCTTTGAAAAACTTTGTCAAAAATATGGTGATGAAAAGATTTTAAAAAAATTGGATGCTTGTTCATTAGAAATTCTTCAGGAATTTTTAACGCATGCTAAAGCAGTCAAAAAAGAACGCGAACAAGCTGCCACTGAAAAACGCAAACCCAATTTCATAAAATTAATTCGACAATGGGGCGGCGTCACCATTGTTTATCGTCGCACTATGCAAAAATCGCCTGCTTATATTAATAATCATGAAGAATTACAAAAAGCCCTACAAGAAGGCGTTTATTATTTAGAAGAGCTCGAACCTACTTCTGTTGATTTAAATCAATTTGGTCATGTAGAAACATTAATTTGTCATCATCGTTCGCAAAACGATACGATTCGATTACCCGCTCGATCTATTTTCGTTGCCACAGGCACACAACCCAACACTGCCTATGAATTCGAACACAAAGGCACATTTAATCGTTTAGGTTTGCAATACCAACATTATGAAGATATTGAAGGCAATTTAACAATTCCACAGGGCGTCGAGCACTGCAAAAATAAAGATTTCGGGCCTTTTACTTCATTTAAAAAACAGCACCATCGAGTGAGTTTAATTGGTGATACTCATCCTGTTTTTCATGGTAGCGTCGTAAAAGCAATTGCTTCGGGAATGAGAACTTATCCTAAAATATTATCTGTCTTAAAAGAGAAAATTTCTTCTCTTAAAATGTCCGATCAAGAAAAACTGGCTGAATATGACAATTTTGCTGCACAAATGGAATATTTATTTAACGCACATATACAAGAAGTTACACGTCGTTCAGACAATGTTTTAGAATTAATTGTAAAAGCCCCTCTTGCAGCAAAACATTTTCAACCTGGACAATTTTATCGTTTACAAAATTATGAAACGTTTTCTCCCAATATAGATACCACTTCACTACAAATTGAACCTTTAGCTTTGTTATGCGCAGAAGCGAATAATCACCATGGCACATTGAAATTTATGGTCATAGAAAATGGTGCTAGCTCGAAGTTATGCGCAACCTTTCGTCCAGGTGATCCTGTTTCCCTCATGGGACCAACTGGCATACGTGCTAAAGTTGCGTCAGAACAAGAAACCATTTTGATCATAGGTAATCAATTAAGTCTTGCAATGGCAATGAGTTATGGAAAAGCGTTAATAGCGCAAGGTAATCGAGTCATTTTTCTAGGGTTTTTTAATCGCCCTGAAGAACTTTATTGCCAAGAAAAAATTGAACAAGTCACCAATGTAGCAATTTGGACAATTAAAAATAACTCAGCAGGAATGATTCATACCACTCGTCCTGAAGATTATTCAACGTACGGAGACCCGGTTGAAGCTTTATTGAAATACGCTCATGGCAAATTGGATCCTAATAAACCTCATCCTGAGATTCCTTTAACCGATGTCGATCGTATATATTTAATTGGTGACACGAATTTATTACGCAATTTTCAAGCAGCACGTAATATACAATTCAAAGATTTATTAATAAAGCAACCACGAATTTTTGGTTCTGTTTATAGCACAATGCAATGCATGTTAAAAGGTGTCTGCGCGCAATGCTTGCAATGGCAAATCGATCCTGAAACAGGTCAAAGAACAAAAGCAGTTTTTACCTGTTCTTGGCCAGAACAACCGCTAGAAATTATCGACTTTGATAATATCGATGAGCGCCAAGTGCAAAATCGACTGCAAGAACAATTAAGTTCGTTATGGGTGGATTATCTATTCGACGAATACAAAGTTCCAAGGATTTAATCAATATACCCAAAGCGGATGATTTTTAGGTGTTTTAGCGCTCAGATGTAGGTCAGATTGTCACTTAAAAAATGCGCGCATAGTTATTCCTATGTAAGCATTTTTTAAGTGGTCTGTAGATGAGATGCTAAAACACCTAAAAATCATCTGCTTTGGGTATATGTCACATTTGGATCTATGATATGCAGCGATTTGAAATATTTTCTATAAAACCCACGATCGCGGGTTAATAATCGATTACATTGCAATAGAGCATGTGCGCCAATTAAAAAATCAGCAACGACCCGTTCTCTTTTCTCTCCATCTTTACGATATTGATGCCATGCTTTAGCAGCTAAAAGCGCTGTCTCTTCCGTAATAGGTGAAAATTCTATTGTTAATTTTTCCATCATTTGTTTGCAAGTTTGAGGATTGGGAAATGCAGTTGCAGTTTCGACCCAAGCAATTTCACAAGCATGAGCAGCTCCTTCTTGTAAACAATCACGTAAAGCTTCGCTGGAAGTATGGCCGAACTTAGGATCTGCTCCAAAGATGTCTAACAATACATTTGTATCAACTGCTGTAATCATGAGCTTCTTATTTCATCCATAAATTTATCAGTATCCAAATGAGTCCCGAGGCATCCGTATACTTGGCTAACTGGATCCAGCTGATCCGCTTTCACTGCTATCAATTTGCCATTCTGTACTTTAAAATCCAATATAACACCTGGCCGAATACCTAATTTTTTTCGTAAAGGTTGGGGAATTGTCACCTGTCCTCGATCTGCCACTTTTGCTTTCATGAGCATTCCTCATAGTATGAATCAATAAGTATGAATCCATACTTATATAGTATACTAATTTTAATAAAAAACAAATAATAACCTTCAAAAGTCCATCTTTAGGCCAGCCTGAGTTGGGATTCTATATCAATTTCTTTTGATTTTTGTAGGATTTCTAAATTTACCTCAGACTTTACTCTTTTTTGTTCTTTATAAGCTCTGAATACCCCTCCGAACAAAGCACTCGCACAAGTTACTCCTATTATTGCAGAGTCAGAATAAAGACGAAGCTTAGCATTCGCTAATCGGAAAGCCGGATCCGTACTACCATCTGGTAAATTATGATATTTAAAAAATGCCATTATTTCCCTAGTAATATAAAAACCTTCATAACTAATTAATGCGCCAATTGCAAATCCTTCTAAAGCCCCTTTAGCGGATGCTTTGATAATTTCCTTAGTATTATGTTGCAAACATCGTTTTGATTCCGATAATTCTTTAGATAGCGCAGATTCTTCAACATCGCTATTAATAGTCAAACGAACTTCTTGAACAGGATTCGAGGGTTGGATTTCTATTTTTTGTTGTTGTGTATCTAAATAACGATATAGAGCAAAGATAGTCCCTAAGCCTAGTATCAATCCTGGTATATAATAAAAACAACCATCTTTTAATGTATTAATTACGGAAATCCACTTTGCTTTATCATCAAACTCTGGATACATGTAATCAGGATACATCCCACACTGAAACCCAGGAAATGGCGGTGTCAGAGGACAATGAACTCCATTCCCTTCCAACATTTTAGAAAAATAATAATCTCGCATCGGAAACAAACCTAAAAGAGATAGGCCATATCCGTAAGTTTGCCCTTGTTTAAATCCTTCTTTTGCTTTCGTGAGCAATTGTTTTTTTTCATCACTGAATGTATCCCAAGTTAAATCAAGTGCTTTTTTCCCGGCATTAAACAGTGTCCAGCCACTTATAAAAATCGGTGCACAATTGAAAAAATATCCACGCGCTTCTGAGTTACATAAACGAATATCCGGAAAATTTTGAAAACTTAACAAAGGTAAAGCTTCACGAAATGCACAAAACACGCTGAGCGAACCAGCAAAAGAAAAAATAAATTCTTTTAATCCTTCACGAAAAATTTGTAGAGCAATAGTTTTATTATCAATCTCCTTATCAATAGATACATAAGGAAAATCTTTAGCTTCTTGTAAATCCGATTTTGTAGATCCATACGGAAAATCTTTAGTTTCTTTCAAATCTGATTTTATGGATCCATACGACAAATCTTTAGTTTCTTCTAAATCCGACTTGATAGATCCATACGAAAAATCTTTCGTTTTCTCTGAGTCCGTTTTTGCTGAATTCTTAAAATATTTATAACCAATTTCTATTGCTATGACTAAACCCATGATGGTAATAAAATAGGGATAATTTTCGAAAAAAGTTTCACTTGACGCACGTAAATAAGCATCTAGATCATCCACTCCTTCATTATCTGTGTCGCATACATAAGAAGGAAAACTAT
>JANWKO010000133.1 GCA_025451335.1 Gammaproteobacteria bacterium | reverse complement strand
GCGCCGGAGCAAACTATATTGGCGCAGCAAACCAAGCCGTATTATCTCATTACCTTATCAGCTAAAAATTTGGATTCTTTGCAACGACGAAAAGATGATTTAGCAGTATGGCTAACAAAACATGCGGATGTCTCACTCGAACCATTGGCTTATACCCTCAATGCCGGCCGCAGTCATTTTAATCATCGTGCAGCATTTGTAGTTTCATCCAGAGAAGAATTACAAGCTAAACTTGAAGAAGTCAAAAAAGGAAAAAAACAGTCAGGTTATTTTGAGGGGAATGCTAGTCAAGAGCCGGACGATCAAGCGATTTATGAACAAGTATTAGAAAATAGTTTAGAAAAACTGAAATCGTTCAATAGGCAAGAACTAATAAAATATAAGAAGTTATTGGAAGCTCTTGCGAATCTTTATGTTAAAGGCTATGAAATGGATTGGAATTTGTTACATCTAAGCGAAAAGCATCAGAAAATCAGTTTACCAACCTATCCATTTGCAAAAGAAAGATATTGGATTCCTGAAAGTGATTTTATTATCAAATCCAGTGCAAGACTACACCCACTAATAGATACAAATATATCGACGTTAGAATCCCAATCGTTTACAAAACATTTTATCGGCAATGAATTTTACTTAGCGGATCATCGAGTGAATGGGGAACCTATTTTACCAGGGGTTGCTTATTTAGAAATGACACGAGCGGCAGGACAATTAGCATCACCGAAGCAAACTATTTTATGTTTGCGTAATGTGATTTGGGTAAGTCCCATTCGTGTTGTCAATCCACAAACAGTCACAATAAGTGTTTATCCTGATGAAGTAGGTGCTACATTCGAAGTCTGCACTGAATCACTCATGCATGCTCAAGGCAAAATTATTTATGGATCTAAAAAAATTAAGAATGAAAACACGGTACTTGATATTGCTACCATAAAAGAACGTTGCACTGATAAGTTCGCAGTCAAAGACATCTACACAATTTTTAAAACTACCGGCATGTACTATGGCTCGAGTTTCCAAGCGCTACAAGAATTATTATTCAATGAATCAGAAGTCTTGGCACGAATTGAATTAGCTGAGTTTTTAAAGCGTGAAGCAGAGCAATTCGTGTTACATCCAAGTTTAATGGATGCCGCATTACAAGTCACTGCAGTTTTACAAAAGAGTTATATAACTCATTCTAATTTATATTTACCTTTTAGCATAGGCCAACTTACTATTTTAGGAGCGTTACCAACAAAGTGTTATGTCTATGCAACTAAAACATCAGAAGGTGTTTCGCCTAAGTTTCATATTCAAATTATCGATGAGTCAGGAAAAGTTTTAGTTAAGGTTAAGGATTTTACTTTGCGTGAATTTCAAAATAAGTCATTGGAAGAAAAATCAGACTTGTATTATTACCATCCTGAATGGAAACAACGAGCTATCACATCAGATAAAGCACACTCATTTAGAGAGTCTATTTTAGAATTAAACGCAGAAAATTTAGCATCTCAGTTATCAGAATTACGTGCGCAAAATAAACTTCCGACCCACATTATTTATCGAATGAATTTATCCAAAACAACTTCTTTAAAAGATGACGTTATACGAGATCAATTGCAAAAGAGCTGCTATGCATTGTTTAGTTTAAGTCAAACTTTAATTCAGCTCAAACCACAAGAGGAAATTCAAATTCTTTGTGTTAACAAAGACAAATCCCCTTTTGTTGAAGCGCTCTCAGGATTAGCAAAAACCATCCGTTTAGAACAGCCCAAACTAATTTGTAAGATTGTTGAAATAGAAGGCGATATGGATGAGATTACTTTATTAGGAGAATTTAACGAAAAAGAAATGGAAGTCTACTATGATCGAGATTGTAACCGTTGGATTAAAGACTATGAAGAGGCGATTTCTGCAAATAAATCAACTGCCAATTTGGTTCTTAAACAATATGGAGTATATCTTATCACTGGTGGTGCCAGTGGTCTGGGTTTGATATTTGCCCGCTATCTTGCCGAACACTACCAGGCTAAATTGATTCTTATCGGTCGTTCTGAATTAGGGGAAAAGCAAAAAGCCATCCTCGCCGAATTAGAAAAACTCGGTGCAGAAGCGATTTATATACGAGCCGATGTCACTGACTACCAAAGCTTGTCTAGTGTCATGCAAGCCACTAAAGAGCGCTTTGGTCATTTGCAGGGTGTGATACATAGTGCAGGGGTGATCTGTGATTCGTTTATTTTGAAGAAAACTAAAGAAGAAACGCAAGAGGTATTGGCTTCAAAAATTTTGGGCACCGTGCATTTAGATGATATTACCCAATCTGAACCGTTGGATTTCTTTGTGATGTTTTCATCAATTGCAGCGATTTTTGGGAATATTGGTCAAAGCGATTATTCTTACGCGAATGCCTGGATGGATGCTTTTACAAAGTTAAGAGAAGATAAGAGAAATGAAAATCAGCGTTCAGGTAAAACTATTTCGATTAATTGGCCATTATGGGCAGAAGGCGGAATGAAAATCGACAAGGAATCACAACAGTGGGTTGAGAAAAAAACTGGTCTTTTCCCAGTGACAACCCGTGATGGTATTAGGGCGTTTATTCATTCGCTCACACAAGAGCATTCACAACAAATTGTTTTATTCGGATTGAAACAAAAATTCTTTCAGCAGAGCAATTCGGAAGCGTTTAAATATAATCTAGCGATTGACATAAATACTGAAACCAATACTAAACAATCACAAATTGAAGAAGAGTTATTAAACTTATTTTCAAATGAATTAAAAATTAAAAAAGAAAATTTTGATATTGAAATTCAATTGGATGAGTATGGTCTTGATTCAATTATGATGATGAATCTATTAAATAAAGTAGAACAATCTTATGGATTGACTGTTTCACCCAACGCTTTCGTTGAATATTCCAATATTAGGAATTTTGCAAAATATTTACTGACAATTGGTGCTTCATCTTTTAAAACAGAATCGAAAGTAGATTCGAATATTAGTAAACCCATTCAATTTGATTCAACTAAAACAAGAAATCGATTTACGCAATCTGCAAGTCACCATCTAATAACGAACGATTCAAAAATAGCCGTGATAGGTATAGCAGGAAAATTTCCAGGGTCTTCTTCTTTAGAAGAATTTTGGATTAACTTAAAAAAAGGTATTGATTCAATCATTGAAATTCCAACTGATCGTTGGTCAATCGCAGATTATTATTCAGAAGATAAACTTTCTCTCAATAAAAGCTATTCTAAATGGGGAGGATACATTAAAGATATAGAAAGATTTGATGCCAACTTTTTTGGAATCTCAGCAGAAGATGCTGTGATGATAGATCCCTCACAAAGATTATTATTGGAACTTACCCAAGAATTACTCGATCACTCTGGTTATAAACGTGAGGAATTGAAAGATGGTAAAGTTGGAGTATTTATCGGTGGTGGGACGAGTAATTATCACAATCATTATGAAGATTATATAAAGGATGATATGCGCAAACATAGGCTTATCCATTCCATTCCTAATATGCTAGCTGCGCGCATTTCCGATTTTTACGATTTGAAAGGTCCTGCTTATGTGATCGATACGGCTTGTTCAAGTTCTTTAGTTTCGATTCATCAAGCATGTCAAAGCATTTTCTTGGGAGAAAGTGAATATGCGATTGCAGGCGGAGTGGAATTATTGATTGGTCCTGAATCACATCTTTATTTTAGTCATGCAGGTGTTATATCTGATGATCAAAAGTGTTATGTATTTGATGAACGCGCGAAAGGAATCATTTTGGGAGAAGGAGCAGGTTTAGTTCTTTTGAAAAGCTATGATAAAGCGCTTCAAGATGGAGATGCAATTTTAGGAGTGATTTTGGGTTCAGCGATTAATAATGATGGACATACTCCGGGTATTACCGTCCCCAACCTTGAAGCCCAAGAGCGAGTCATTCAAGATGCATTGAAAAAGTCCGGTGTGACACCCGATACAATCAGTTATTATGAAACACATGGGACGGGAACCTTGTTAGGCGATCCTATCGAAATAAAAGCGATGACAAATGTGTATCGTAGTCGAACTGATCAAAATGAATATTGTCCAGTAGGTTCAGTCAAAACTAATATCGGTCATTTATTGAGAGCAGCTGGTATTGCAAGTTTTGCTAAAGTCATATTATCGTTGCAACATAAGATGTTGCCACCCACCTTGAATTGTGAAAAACCGCATCCAAGGTTTGATTTCAACACATCACCATTTTATCCACTGACCCAATGTATCCCCTGGGACGGACTTCAGGGGATACGACGTGCGGCTATTTCCTCATTTGGTTTTGGAGGAACAAATTGCCATCTTATTTTAGAAGAATTTGTGCTCCCAAAAGATTCAGTAATTAAAAGAAATCCGTTACCACCCACTCGCTTTCAACGTGAACGTTATTGGCTAGAAGATAATTTCATTCCAGTTTTAAAAGAAACTTATGTCTATAACGAACCTTACTTAAAAGATCATATTGTCATTGGCCAGCAAGTGTTATTAGGAGTCACGCATTGTAGTTTAGCGATAGATGCGTTTAAGCAATTTAATCCTGGCAAGACATTAGCTGGATTGCATAAAGTTCTTTTTGAAGAACCCATTGTGTTGGAAGAAAACCAACGGGTTGAAGTCATTGTTGAAATTAAAGAAAGTCAAAATCGATATTTTTTCCGAAATCGTTTTCGAAAGTTAGGAGAAAAGACATTTCGCACAACCTGTTCTGGTGAATATTATTTAGAATCATCTCTTCAATTGAATGTGATAGACATACAAACATTACAAAATAATGCGATCCATGTATTGTCTGGTGATGAAATTTATCGCCAAGAAACGGATATTCTACATGGCAAATCGTTGCAATCGATTGAACGCGCATATATTCAAAATGATTCATCTTTAAGTCAATTAAAGTTGAGTGAAGCAATGCAAGAGCAAAATCATCAATATACTATCCATCCTGCTTTATTGGATGCTGCAATTGTGACTGGGTTTACACAGTTTAAAGATATTAATGCTCCTTATATTCCTTTTATGATTAAAGAAGTACAAGTTTGGGGTAATTTGCCTTCCTCTTGTTATTGTTTATCTCGCTTAGAAAAAAGCAATGAGGAATTAATCATATTTAATTTGATATTATGCGATGCCTATGGAAAAGTTTTCATTAACTTGAGCGGGACAACTTGTAAAAGAATCAGAACGGTTATTAACAAAGAAATAAGGGAAAATCGATTCTCAGAAGAAAAAATTATATTTCGAAAAGAGTCAGCGCCTCATTCAGAGAAGGAAAAAAATAATGATATTTTAAATTACATCATTAGGAAGTTAGTGCCCTATTGCTCGCAAAATACGACTATTGATATCCATAAAAATTTCATGGATCTTGGAATTGATTCTACGAATTTGATTAAATTGTCACGAGAAATTGAACAAGATGCTAAGATTGAACTTTATCCAACTTTATTTT
>JANWKO010000132.1 GCA_025451335.1 Gammaproteobacteria bacterium | reverse complement strand
TACTTATAAAAGATATTGCCGCACAAAAAATTCAAATAAATCAAATACAGTCTCAATTAAGCGATAATGTAAGATGGTTAGATGGAGATAAAAGAAGATTAGATTATGAAAAAAAGTCTGATTATGCTGGTCTTCGCCCTAGTTTTATAAGTAAACTCGAATCTGAAGTTAGCAGAGATGAAACCAACATCGCAACTCTAAATGCTGATCTTAAGAGAGAATCAGAAACTCTAAAATTTCTAGAAACAACACTGGCTAACATACTAAAAGAACAAGCTGATACTAAAAATGCGAAAGAAAAAAAATGGCCGAAATGCAAAACATGCTCACTCAGGTCACAACAAAACTTCAATTATTTCAAAATGCTCAATCTCAAAAACCTGCCGTTGAATTAAAAGATGCGAGCACACAAACAGACTTTTTACCTGAAACATCTCCGAGAAGCGCAAAACCTTAGTGATTTTTTGGCTACTTGACAGAGCTCACTCCATGCAAAATCAATTTACGTCATAGAGTATTAAATACCCTAAAAAATAATAAACTAAATAACTATAATAGACATTTTCAACGTATTACTGCCAATTAGTGGCATGGAGATAAAAATGTTTAGTTCAAAAAAGATCGCTGACACTGATCAAATTCTTTCTTCACTTAAGATAGATGGCGACAAACCTAAAGTTGTAAATATCACTGCAATTGCCAACATCCCTGGTTCAGGTAGCTATACTGAAGTATCAGTTTCAGATAATCCAACAGCAGCTACAACTCACACTGTACCAAAGGAGAACTCAATAAAAGCTAAAGAAACTAAGAGTAAATCCAAGGGCATTCCCGAGGGAATTAAGATTAATTTCAGCTATACGCCTGTGAAAATTGTTGATGGAGAACCCAAAAGCCAGCCTGCAGTCAAACAAAGCTTTTCCTTCAGTGGCCCAGTTAAATTTGAAGAAGGATTTCGATTTAATTTATTTGATGATGGCAAGGTTGAAGTTGGATTGCCGAAAATTGTTCCCTCAAGTCCAACAAAAAAAATGTAACCTTTCAGCATAAAATCGACAATTCCATTTTATCATCACTCATTCTGTTATTAATGTTTGGGTGGTGATCATTATTTATCAGATCGTTCCAATATTCACGCGCATTGATTATATTTAACTCCATATGATCAATTTTTATCTTGCGGATGGTTAAAAATGGTTTTTTATACGCTTGAATGTTTTCTTTTTGCCATTATAATGATGCCCTATTATTATTCATAAAACGAGGCGTCAGTATGTTTTCATTCCTAAAATCTCCATTTCAAAGGATCGAAACTTTATCAAAAATTTCCAACACACCTTCAAAACAAAAAGACATATTAATTGATTTATTTAATCAAGCAAAAGAAGACAAAGAACCAAACTCTCGCGCACACAAGCTCAGCATAGCTCTTTTAATTAGCGCAGAGCTTGGCAATAAAAAAATTTACGATAGTATCTATGCTGAAATGAAAACAGTGCTCGAACAAATAACTGACCATTCCTATAAGTCATTGATTTTAACTCGTGCTCTCTCAGCTGCAAATACTATAAATGATTTAGAAGATTACCTAGAAAATAAAACTGAGGCAAAACAAGCAGCTGATACACTGGCAGCAAAATATAAAACTGGACCTGCCAAAAAATCAGAAATTCTTGCACAAGAAAAACTGACATCACAAAATACATTATCCGATGCTGTCTGGGGTTATGTGTTTCTCGCTCGTGCTGCTGCCAATGCAGGTGATATAAAAACTGTTACCTATGCTCGCGAACAAATGAAAAAATTAACTGGAACGCGTCATACCATTGATGCTATTAAGAAAGGACTTCCTCAATCAAGTTCATCAACTCATTTTCCAACTTGGGCGATTGCAACTATGTTACTCGCTGATGCAAAAACATGTAATCCTCTAACAATTGATCGTACCAAAGTTCATCGTTTCGAAAAATTCAAAATTGGTTATCAAGCTCTGCAAAAAGAAACCCAAAAACACATCACCGAGTCTTCTTCAAGCGATGACTTTACTAAACATAAAAAATTATTTGATCTTAAGGCAGATTCCTTATTAGCCGAATTAATTCTGCAAAAAGCAGAGGAACTAAAACTTGACAAACAGAATGCGCCGGAAGTACAGGAAATTTTAAAACTGAGGGAACGAGCAAGAGCTTATACTATTAGAAGATAAAAAAAGATTCAGCAATAAGAACACGCCTTCGGCGTAGATAGGATTGGAGGAAGTTGCAGCTCCTCCAGTCCCGCCCCATTTATGTCGACCTTCTGTTCCTGCAAATCTAAAAGCGGATGGGTAGCAAATTTTCGCATCTGATCACTTAAATCTAAATAACTTGCATATCGACCTTCACATTCATCCAAATTTAATAAGGTCAAGGCACTAATCATAAATTTTCTTGTCCATCCCTCATTTAAATGAACTCAATCAAATCGCTCCACTAATAAAACATATTTACCAGCAGATTTTGTTAATTTAACTTCTGCTGTATTGATACCAATTTTTTTCGCCAGCCACATTGCAGCAAATTCTGCTTGAACAATCGGGTAGAAATCTGTTGAAGAATTAAATTTAGCAATATATTTTTTTTATGCGCTTCAATTAGTGCTTTAGGTTTTGCACCCCCAAAACTTCGTCCAGCTTTCCAACAACCACGGGCATGGTTGAGCCTGGCAACCATAGCCAGGCATATGTGTTAGATTCTTTAAAAATCGTTTTCAATTTTCTTCTCCGATTTACTTAAAATTCTTTGCGGATATTTATTTTTAAGTAACTCAAAAAATTGTATTAAACTGTTATTTTGGGTTAATGAAGGATTTTCCATTCCAGGAAAAATAGGTAAATCTAAAAGCCACGCTGCTGCAAAATAATGCCCAATAGCAACTTTCCCGCCCCCAGCTTCCATTCGTGCAAGAGTTTGTCGGGTGATACCAATACGTTCAGCAAGCTCGCTTTGTCGCCAATGACGATCTTTGCGAGCAAATTCAAGCATTTGCCCCAACAAGATTAATGACTGAGCAGGGGCTTTAGGAAAATGATAAGTAGCATGTTTTTTCATATCACAAACTTATTTATGTTATTTATATTTAACATTATAATCGATAAAGTTAAATATATCAAACAAAATTAAAGGAGCTTTAAAGCAGACTCATTTCTCATATGATTGATTTTTTTATTTATTTTCCTCACCTCGCATTCAACATTTCAACAATTTTTGAAATTCTCCGCCCATGCTTACTCAAATTGACATCTATGAACTTATAGCGGATTATTCCTTAAATTTTTATGGTTAAAAATATTATGACCAAAAAACATTTTGTCCAACCTAGTTATTTGCAAGTATCTTTGGATCACTTAGTTAACGACTTTCTCAACAATCCAAAAGATGTTAATGCAATATGGAAATTAGGAAGACGACTTTCATATAATCTCTGGCCCGATGAAAGTAATTTCATGACGCAGGTTATTAAAAACTTAAAAGAAAAATGGGAAATTGGGAAAATCACTCACGAGGAAATTTTATTGCTCGGCATGGCTTACCAGGCAGGCGCTGGTATTGATAGAGATAGAAGATTAGCTGAAACATATTACCAACATTTGGTTGAGCTTGAATATCCACCGGCTTTATATAAACTTGGAGGGATTAAGGAAAATTATGCTGGGTTTAACGAAGCAAAATCTCTTTATGAACGTGCTGCAAAAGCTGATTATGCGCCTGCTTGGTATGCGCTTAATTTGTTAGGAGATCGAAATGTGGATGAGAATTTAATGCAAGCATGTCATCTGGATTATGCGCCTGCTTTATCGAAATATTGTACCTATAGCCAAGACATTAACTATGGAATTCGCGCATTTAATCTTGGCGAACCAACCGCGGCATATCAAGTCGGTTATTTTTTAAAAGAAACAGGAAACTATGAAGAAGCAATAAGATGTTTTGAAATTGCAATCGAACAAGGTGATGACAAATCATATAATAGCCTAGCATTAATACGATGGAAGATCGATAAATTCCAAGATTTAGCCGAGGCTGCAAAATTATTCGGAATTGGAACTCGAATTGGGCCTGGACATGAGGAATGTACTAAAAATCTTTATAGATTGTTCACAGAAAATCGAAATAATCCTGAAGTCATTTATCATGCTGGTTTAGCAAATGTAATTAGCTTAAAAGAGTTTAATAATTTTGTAAAAAATCATATGAACACTTTTGTAGCCTTAAGCATGGATGATAAATATGAAGATATTCGTGATTTATTAGATAAAGATTTACGCGACATTGTTCTTCAAAAACGTGAAGAGCGTAGAATTAAAATTCAAAAGGAATTGGAAGTGTTTTTTCCATCACCCTTGGGAAGAATGATACGATTTTTTGAGACTGAACAATTAACAGATTTTAAAAAAGAAGAAAACGCGCTCACTCAAAAACCAAGGGTTTAAAATTTAAATTCTCTGGAACATAGGAATTTCTATTAGGCAACTGAGCTTGACGCTGATTTATAATGACCTCTCTAAACATCTGTTTTTCCATAATTTTTTATATGTTTACAATAATATAATAAACTATTCTATTTAAGTTTACGCCACTTTTGTAAACGTATCACTTGCCCACCCCGGTCAATTATAGAAAAAAGTTAATTCGCTAGATGAGCCTGCCTGTGCGTCCTCCTGAAACCATCCTAAAGACGCAAACGTGACATTTGATTTTCCAAATTAGCAGTACCATTAATTGCTGCAATAAAATTATTTTTTTCAATTTCTGTAATATGATTTTTCTGCTGCAACAATTGAATCAAAGCTATCGCTCTTTCTGAAGTCATTTCAACAATATCATTTGGCCTATTCACGCATTTGAATATCGTTAATGCCTTTGGCGTACTTGCCTCACCACCCTCTAATGAAAAAAAGTATTTGCATGACAAAGTAAGGATAAAATTGAGTAAACGATCATAATTTCCAACTAATTTTAATTGTCCATCTGAAAATGAAACATTTAAAGGCGAAGGGTCGGGTTTAAACTCGGGAACAGAAATAAAAATGGATTTCCTATTTGAAGACATTTTATGCTCCTTATCTGATTTTTTTATTTAATGGGGCATAATAACTATATTTTATTAGCAAGTCTATATGGCCAGTTGTCGCATCGTCTTGAAAATCTTTCGCCATGTTTTATAAAATAAAAATTATGAAAAAAGGGGCAGTTTAATTTTCACCAAGATGATCTTCGCTTGTTATGCTCTTTCAAAATCAAAACCAACCACTTCTTTAATCGAATTTCCGCCCAGTGCTAACATAATCAATCTATCCACACCCAATGCCACACCAGAGCAATCCGGTAAGCCGTTTTCCAAAGCAGCAAGAAAGTTTTCATCAATAGGAACCTTGGGAAGTTGATGTTTTTCTCGATAAATTAAATCATTTTCAAATCGTTTATGCTGCTCAGTCGCATTTTGTAACTCATGAAATCCATTCGCTAACTCTAAACCTTTAAAATACACTTCAAAACGCGAGGCGACAGGAGGATTTTCTGTGCGGATTTTTGCGAGCGCGGCTTGCGAAACAGGAAAATCAAACAAGAAAAATGGTTTTTCTTGTGCGATATTAGGTTCGATACAATGCGTAAATAATAAATTTAACCAAGCATTCATATCAGATAACTCGCCGCTAAAATTAATATTTTGTTTTGCGTAAGTAGCTAATTCTTCTGTTGTCGTAAAATGCGGATTGATCCCAATAAATCTTTCAAATACGTTTGCATAACTCAATCGTTCTGCTGGTAATGTTTTTAAAATGAATTGCAATAATTCATCCATTTCATCCATCAAAGTGTGGTGATCAAAGTCCAAACGATACCATTCCAACATGGTAAATTCCGGATTGTGATTTTTGCCGAGATCACCTTGCCGAAACGCTTTGCAAATTTGAAAAATTGATCCGCTGCCTGCAGCTAACAATCGTTTCATGGCATATTCAGGTGATGTTTGCAGATAAAATGTATTTTCTATAAGCCCTACTCGAGTGAGGGCGGGAATACCGAGAACATGAGGATCTGTTACTGTAGCATGTGAAAGAAGAGGTGTTTCTACTTCTAGAACACCTCGTTCAGCAAAAAAATGGCGTATGTTTGCAATGATGCTGGCCCGTGCTTTTAACATTTCAATCGTCGCACTGGGCCGCCAAAAGGTCACTCTTTCACCCTAGAAACGTATTCACCAATGCGCGTATCTACTTTAATCAATTCACCTTCTTGCACAAATAATGGAACGCGAACAACTGCACCCGTTTCTAATTTCGCAGGTTTACCACCACCACCTGAAGTATCGCCACGCACACCCGGATCAGTTTCTACAATTTTCAATACAACGAAATTAGGTGCAGCAACGGCTAATGGATTTCCATTCCAGAGCGTTAACATACAATCGGTTTGTTCTTTTAACCATAATTTCGAATCACCCACATGCGTTTCATCTAAAGCAAATTGTTCATAGGTATCATTTACCATGAAATGCAAACCGGAACCATCGCTATACAAAAATTGTGCTTCAACATCGACAACATCTGCTGCTTCTAAGTTGTCGCCTGATTTATAAGTTCTTTCTATAACACGGCCGGTTTTTAAGTTACGGAATTTAATACGATTAAATGCCTGGCCTTTCCCTGGTTTAACGAATTCATTATCCACAATGACACAAGGATCATTATCAATCATCACTTTCATGCCACCGCGAATTTCATTAGTGCTATAAACTGCCATTTTTGTACCTCAAAGAAATTTTGTCTTGCCTTGCGAGACTGAAAGGAAGCTATGATACGCAGATAAGATAAAAAACGCAAAAGCCGCGTTAAACTTAGCATTTTGAAGTGCGATGGGTATATAATACCGCAAGGTTAACGCCTACAGATCAAAGGCCGAATGTAGGTTTTGCATAGGTACACAGATGAAAAGCAATTCAAGTAAAAAATATTCTTGGCAAACAGCTTTGGCACAGGCTATTACCGATCCAGAAGAACTCCTTGAATTGCTTAATCTTGACAAAAATTTTCTCAAGTCTGCGCAACAAGCCTCCAGAGAATTTCCTCTTAAAGTTCCTCGAAGTTTCATTGCAAGAATGGATAAAAGTAATATTAACGATCCTCTTTTGAAGCAAGTCTTACCTATTCAAGCTGAATTAGAAGTAATTGAAGGGTATGATCAAGATCCTTTGAATGAAAAACAGTTTAATCCTATCCCTGGTTTATTGCATAAATATCATGGTCGTGTGTTACTCACATTTACGGGGACCTGCGGCATCAATTGTCGTTATTGCTTTCGGCGCCATTTTGCCTATGAAGAGAATAACCCAGGTAGTGCGGGTTGGGAAAAAGCTCTTTTTTATATAAAAGAAGACTCGTCCATTTCAGAAGTGATTTTAAGCGGAGGAGATCCTTTAGTTGCGACCGATACTACTTTAAAAACATTGACAGAAAAATTAACACAAATTCCGCATATCAAGCGCCTACGCATTCACAGCCGCATGCCTATTGTCTTACCGGAACGCATTACCCAAGAATTTATTTCCGCTATCACAGCATCAAATTTAAAAACTATTATGGTGGTTCATTGCAATCACCCCCGGGAAATTAATGCCGAAGTGAAACATGCTATACAATCTTTAACTCAATCCGGTGTCTCCTTATTAAATCAGACTGTATTGTTAAAAGATGTGAATGACAAAGTGGACACTTTAATTGAACTAAGTGAGAAATTATTTGAAACGGGTATTCAACCCTATTATTTACATGTCTTAGATAAAGTCCAAGGTGCTGCGCATTTTGATCTCAATCTTGAGCTCGCTCGCAAGCTTCATTGGGGAATGGCACAACGATTGTCCGGCTACTTGGTTCCGAAGTTAGTTTGTGAACAACCTGGTGCCCCTGCAAAACTTCCTTTGGAGTCTTGGGAATTTTGCACAGATTAGAATTTTTAATGTTTTTTCTTAAAAAATCTTCGATTTCAAGCTAAAAATGATGACTCTCTTTGGTAACTCATTGATATTTAAAATGTTTTTATTGAGCAGCAAAAATTGACCATTCCGTGAATACGCCTATTTTTATCATTTCCCCCAGGTTTTTAGATAGTTAAACACAAAGTTATCCACAGAAAATGTG
>JANWKO010000131.1 GCA_025451335.1 Gammaproteobacteria bacterium | reverse complement strand
TTTTTTGACATGATATTTTGAATGTCTTCAAAAAGTGATGTTGGTTCATAAGATGAAGGTTGCAACATTAAATATCGAGGAATTTGCTTGCCTAACATCAATCTATATATGCTGCTTATTAACGGCAATGCAAATCCATGTCGTGGCTTATCAAGTCTTTCTAACCATTTATGAGTTACCACACCTTTTTCATCATCCGGTCTTGACCATTCCTTATATGTTTTCATATTATTTGCTTTATCAACATATTTTCTTTGCAAACTTGAATATTGATAATTTCGACTGCCAGGAAAAAATTCAATATCGGATTTTGAAAATGGATTATTGTCGTGATTGTATATAGGTATTAATGGTTTACTTTTTCTACCTATATTAATTCCAAGAAAACTTCTCTTCGTGCCATATTTAAATTGCACTAATCCTTTATTATTTCTTGTAATAATTGAATTTTTTAAGCGGCGATTGCTTGACATATTTGTATCTTCTTATCGAAAAATTGGTGCATAAGCCAGTGCTAAATCACGACGACGAGCTACTGCTTCTTTAGAATTAATCTCTTTATTCCATTTTGCATGTGCAGGATCATAAATTTGTTTTGCAAGTACTGCTTCCAATTGTAGAAAATGAAATTCGCGATTTGCATCTTTTTCAGATGAAGGTGACAAATCAGATATTCTCTGATTTAATTTATTTGTTTCAGCTTCATAAAGCTTCTCCAAGTTTTCAACATGAAAAATGTCGTGACTATCAACTAAACTAGAAACAGATGTGCATGCTTGATACATTATTGCAATTGCCAGCGCAGGAAATTCGCTATATGTGTATTCTCTCTGCAAATTTTTTGACAACACTTCTTTGGAACTTGGATGCCATTTATTAATTAAACCTTTCATTGTCTTTCTCGCTAATTCAAAGGTAGGGTAATCATTATTTTTACCAGCTTCTTGCATTACCAATACATAACCCCAAATAGCTCGTGCTAAAGCTTGACTCAGTTGGATTTTCTCATGCCCACTGGTCTTATCTTTTTTCAATAACTTCTTATATTCTTCAGCCACTTCTTGCGCAGCAAATAATGATTTTTCTTTTTTATAGATAAACTTAGCTTGGGTTAAGTATTTCCACGAGTTAGAGAATATTCCCCGCAGTTGATTTTAAAATTTGACGTATTTTAAAAGATTTATTTTGAACAATCAATTTCAATCTATATAAATAATGTGCGCATCAATATGAAAGCCATACAACCTGATATCTCAGTGCATTAATTTGTCGTATCTCGACGGAAACTTATAAGTATCGTTTAAATAAATATATATTATTTCATAAACTTAGAAATATTGGTAAAAGTTTGCTCATTTCATGTTAAACTTTATATTGAAATAACAAATTTAATTCAGATTTTTTATCTGGTTAAAAGCTATCCATATATTGGAGGTTAATATGTCAAACTTAGAAAATCGCCTCAAGATAGTAAGTTTTGGTCTTGCACTAGGTATTGCGACTAGCGTTGCAATACTATTCTTAGGAATAGTTGCGTGGCTGTTTGGATGGGGCACTGATATAGTAAATGTATTTGGAAGTTTTTATATAGGATATGCTCCTTCTTTTTTGGGTAGTATTATTGGCATGATTTGGGGCTTTTTTGATGGATTCATTGGCGGAGTCATAGTAGCTTGGCTGTATAATCTTTTTTAGTTAATTTTTTTGTGTGAGCAGCAACGCAACCAAATATAACCCATTATTGCTGAGAAAACTGAACCTGTAAGAACTCCTAACCTGACTAACATAACGAAAAAAGGATCATTTTCTGGAAAGGCCAATGTACCGATGAAAAGACTCATTGTAAAACCGATACCACATAAAATACTAATTCCGTAAAATTGACTCCAACTAGCTTGATAAGGAAGTTTAGCAAAGCCCATTTTTACAGCGAGTAGCGAAGCTAAAAAAACACCAAGTTGCTTTCCGAACAGAAGGCCTAACATAATTCCAAGTGTAACGGGATGTATTAAAGAGTCTAAGCTGGCTTCAAAAAAACGAATGCCTGCATTGGCCAATGCGAATAATGGTAAAATCCCATACGCAGCCCAATGATGGAGTTTGATTTCTAATTTTTTTAAAGGTGAGTAATTTGAATTATGCTGGGTGTAAAGAGGAATAGTTAAACCTAGTACCACTCCCGCAATTGTTGCATGAATCCCTG
Source organism: Gammaproteobacteria bacterium (assembly GCA_025451335.1). Lineage (GTDB taxonomy): Bacteria > Pseudomonadota > Gammaproteobacteria > DSM-16500 > DSM-16500 > JAJPGW01. The sequence continues at coordinate 2,999 of JANWKO010000131.1, read as the reverse complement.
ATTTTAGTATACATATCCAAAGAATAATACCGATTAAAAGATAAGGTAATAAACGATAGGTTTCAAAAAAGTTAAATAATATAAGTATCCCTAAGCATACTATAGCAAATATTAAAAAAATTATGTGTAGGTTTTGTGTATAAAATACTGCTATTAAAATGATTCCTCCAAGATCATCTGTTATTGCCAAAGCTGTTAAAAATATTTTTAGTGAAAATGGAATACGAGAACTTAATAACCTCAAAATAGCTAGGGAGAAAGCGATATCAGTTGCGCTAGGAATGCCCCATCCATGCATATATATAGAATTGTGATTGTTAAAAGCAGCATAAATTAAGGAAGGTACAATCATTCCGCCAATAGCAGCAAAGATAGGTAAGATAGCTTTAGGGAGAATATTAAGTTCACCTTCGAGTAATTCTCTTTTTATTTCTAAACTGACGACTAAAAAGAAAATAGGCATTAAACCTTCATTTATAACGTGATAAATTGTAATCCCATAAAATTGATAATGTAAAATATATTCATAATTTGTGTGCAAAGGAGAATTAGCAATAAAGAGAGCAGCGAGCGTAGCAATGAGCAAAATAACTGAACTCGTTGATTCCAGTTTAAAAAATTGGATAAAAAATTTAATGATGTTTCTATTTTTAATTTTGTTTATAGCCAAAAGTTAACACCTCTCAATGCAGCTTATTTTTAGAAAGAGATTTTTTTAAAAATAAAATCTAGAAATACACGAACCTTCTGTTGTGGAAACTTATGTTGTTGATAAAATATATAAATCGATTTTTGGGGCTCGCGATATTCTTGAAGTATTTCGACTAATCTACCTTCTTTAATATGATCGTCTACAAAATAATTATAAATTTTAACAATTCCCAATCCTTGTAAAGCACATTGCAACATGGCTTTTGCATCATTAAGACGTATTTGATAATCAACATAAATTTCTTTTTTATTATTAAAAACCAAAAGGTTATCAGGATTTCTGAAAGAATGAGTAATGTACCTGTGCTTCTTTAAATCATCAGGTGTTTTGGGCAAGCCAAATTCATTTATATAGTCCGGTGAAGCGCATAAAATATGAAAAATAGAAGCAATTTTCTTACGAATCAAATTATCAGGTCCCTCAATTCCAGGTCCGCATAATATATCGATATTTTCCTTTTCCAAATCAGGAAATCTATCAGCTAATTCCAAATCAATTTTTAAATTTGGATATAAAGTGATAAATTCTTTCAGATGGCTTAAAATGTATTTTTCTCCAAAATGGCGATGACTTGTAATCTTGAGCGTCCCTACGGGATTTTGATGACTCTGTTTAATTAGAGATTCTGCTTCTTCAACTTCTAACAGTATTTTTCTAGAAGATTCATAATATAATTGCCCTAATTCAGTTAACTTAAGTTTCCGTGTTGTGCGCGTGAATAATTGAGTTTGTATTGCACTTTCAAGATCAATTAATTGTTTACTTGCAGCAGCTTTCGTAATACCTAATTTTGCAGAAGCACGAGCTATGCTGCCTTCTTCGGCAATTAATTTAAAAGTTTTCATTACTTTTAGCTTGTCCATAATTTACTCATTGTCAATTTTTTATTTACAGTATGTTGATAATTTATTGATTGTCCATTCAATATAATAACAAATAAATTTTTTTAATCAAATTTCAGATATATTGAAAGAAGAATGAGTATGTCAGTTCTAAAAGAAAGAATTTTTGTCTCAAATTACTAAATGACGTTTTGCAAAAATCGAATTAGTAGCTGGGCAAGAAGTTAGCTGTTATATGTCAGACAATTCAAGGAGAATGATATGAACTAGTTTTTTATTAAAAGCCAAGGTTAAGACCAATAATCTAACTTAATCTAGTTTCTTTTTTGAGATTTTGAGCAGGCGTTTTTATCCATGTTTTAAATGCATTGAATAATTTCTTTTTCATTTCTGATACAGCAATTAAAGGATCAGGTTCCTCAATAGGTTGAGTTGATCGTGGTCTAGATGGCATTTTGATAAGATGAGGCAAAGGTGCTCCAAAATCATAACTTATAATTGCATGATCAAAGCCCAAACGATCTTCTTTTTTTGAATCCAATGGATAATAGATGGCGCCGCCAACTAATACCAAACTACGTTCTGATATATCGCTAACTGATCTTTTAAGACCTTTGCAATAGGCTTGAGCATAGTTTGTCGGAAGAAAACGCATTAAATACCCAATAACTTCACACCAAAATAATTTACGTTGCCTAGGTGTCCATGAGTCATAATTTTTTTCATAAACTTTTCTTGCATCGATTAATAATTGGATATTGAAATGTTTTCCCTTTTCTAGAGTGTTTTTAACCTCAAAATCTTTTCTAAATTTTTCCAAAACCAAATTAGTTGCTTCACCATTTTTACCATCTTTAAATTCTTCTTTTGATATTGCTTGAACAAGTTTTTGGAAATCATACTGTACTTCTTTGTATTCTTGAGTTTTATGCTCAAGATATTTTTCAGGAAAAAATTCAGAAAGTAGTTCAGGGAATTGTTCACATAGTTGTTCTTTAGTTTTTTCTTTATTAGGATCAATTTTATCGATATGAGTCTGCATCATACCAAGCATGTCCGGATAAAAATCTTCAGCTCCCAGCGCGCATTGTAAAGGGCTTCCTTTAATAGTGCGACCGCAGTAATCTTTCGCGGTTCCTTTTTCAAATAAAAGACTAGGGTTAACATCCAGCATTTCTTTTGCTTCTGTGGTTTTTCCCAAAACCACAAGTTCACATAAATAATTAGTTAATGTTTCCTTTATAAAAGGAGGGATAATGTTATTTGCAGCAGAAATGTTTAACTTTCGAATATTATCCCAATCTTTTATTATCATATCTTCTAATGTGGGGACGGGTATTTTCTTAGATTTAGGATGATGGAACATAAAATTACACCTTTTCTTGAATCGGTACTATAATTATACCTAAATTTTTCAAAATCAATTTATTATCTATAATAAATTG
>JANWKO010000130.1 GCA_025451335.1 Gammaproteobacteria bacterium | reverse complement strand
TGAGAATATTTATTTGATTAGTATAAATGAAAGGTGATATATGGAAGGCTTTTGTGGCCATAAAAATATCTGGAATATCGATTGGATTTAAACAAACCTCTTCGAAAGATGGATAAAATTTCGAATACAAATAACTTCGATCCCCGTTGCGATTCATATTAATATTGCAACGACAGGTATGCGGCCCAATTATTTTTAAGCCAGTTAAATCAATTTGACGAGATGAAAGATTATCTAAAATTTCCTTGGGATAATCCTCACCAATTTTTGCAGCTAAACCTATTTTTACATTTAATAAGCTCGCACCTAAAGCAGCATAAAGCGCTGACCCACCAGGATGAAGGGGTGGCTTATTTGGATCAATATAAGAAAACTCATCAAATAATAAAGGTCCCGCAATCACTAAATCGGGAATCATGCCACCACCCCTACTGATGTCTTATAAACATCCATCATTTTTTTCAAAGCATCGGGGTCAACAGAATTGTACCAACGACCATTTCTTTTTAAGGAAGAACCAATGATAAAACCATCTCCATCATCAAAATAGTTTTTGAAATTATCTGGAGTAATACCCGAACCAATTAAAACTGGTAAAGATACAGCTTGTTTAACTACACGTAATTCTTCTGAATCTGCAATTTGACCTGTTGCAGCACCCGTAATAATCAGACCATCTGATAGAAAAAATTCTGCTGCATGAGCAGTTTCAGTAATACTAACGTCTGCCGTAATGGCATGTGCAGAATGCTTCTTTTTTATGTCAGTAAAAATTTGAATGTGTTCTGCGCCAATATTTTTACGATATCTAAGAAGTTCACCGGCACAACTATCGGTATAACCTTCATCCGCAACGTGACCAAAGACAAATCCCTCGGCACGGATAAATTGTAAATTACTTGCAAGAGCAACAGCTAAAGCTTCTTTATTCGCGGAAGCAAGAATTTGTATTCCGATAGGAATTTGTACTTTATTTCGAATATGCGAACAAATTACTGCCATTGCGGAAATTATTTCTGGCGAAGCAGGTGCCTTCACATAAGGTCTGTCAAACATATTTTCAATAATTATGCTATGAAACCCTGACTCCTCAAACATTAATGCTTCGGTGATTGCATGGGCAATGATGTCCTTCATTGAGTTATTCGAACAAGGAGTACCAGGCAGTGCGTGAACGTGAACCACTCCAATCAATGGTTTTTCTACACCAAATAATTTTTTCATTTTATTAATCCTAATTTATTTTATTAATCGTTAGTAGCGCATGATGCCTGTTTCATTTTACATGTCAATACGGGGAAATCCCTGTAGGGATTTCCCCGTATTTTTTTTTGCGTTTCATAATTATATTCTCCACGACACATTGATACGTTTGAGAAAAGACAAATGAAAAGCACTATGACACCAGAAAGAAAGGAAATAGAATTTTTACATTTAAATCGGGTTATGCCGCCAGAGCAAGCCATTATACGAGATAATTTCATACAAATAGATCGAGAAAAATTTCAAGAATTGGTCGCATTTCAGTTCGATTTAAGTCATTCTGCATTTAAAGAGAATGTGGAAAAATTCGTACAAATGATGGAAAAGATACGTTTAGCAGTGCAATCTAATCTTGGCTTGAGCGCGTTAGAACGTGACAAACATGAAACCAATCACCCTATGTGGGTAAAAAGAGGCAACCCTGATTTTCCAATTGGGAAAAACGGAGAAATTCCATTAGATCTAGTTCTCCATGATGCCAAGGATCTTGCACATAAGTTTCCAAAAAATATCCCAAAAGTTATGATAATCAAAGACACCTCAGATAATGATGGCATATCAATTCTATATAACACCAAGTTTCGAAGTTTTTCTATGCATATTGCATCGAATGGTAAAGTAATATCATCGCTTAAACTCAACTGGAAAGCAATTTATGATGATTTATCGCCTATTGTAGAAGGACAACAACAAGCTTTGCGTTCGTTTACTCCATGGCAACGACATTCTGAATCTAATTTTTTTAATAGCAGGTCAACGAATAAAGTATTATCGTATTTAGCGGAAGCATTTCCAACCATATTTACAATCGATAGTACCAATTATTATAAAGATACTAATTCAGAATTAATTAATTTAACTCATGATACCAGCGAAAAATTGCAAACAAATAATCCTAATTTGTATCTTATTCTTGATCATACACTTGTTAAAACACCCAAAGAATTCAACCCAGAATCAAGACAGCCTATTTTTGCTGTCGTGCGGCGAAAATCTCCTATAATGGGAAATGTGATCCAATTATCGCCCGCCGTGTATGCAGATAAAAAATTGCATATTGTACTTCATGGTCATCAAGAAGAAACAGAGATCACTCAAATTTTCCATTGTGATTTTGAAAGTGAAAAATTGTATGATTGGGCTTGGCAAGGGAAAAAAGTCATATTAAATACCCACGAAGTTAAACATGAGCAATCGCCTCAGTGGAAAGGCTTGCATCTCTTGAAATACAGTAAAAATAGAGATCTGATCAAACAAACAGCTTCTGCTCCAATGGTTCGCGCAAGTGATTCGGTGATGAGGACTTTTTGGTTAAGTAGTTTTGATATTCCTACTGTTTATACTGAAATGACAACCATAGCTGATATATTTAATATTGGTTATAATGAAGCATCTCCACTTAATAGATTGGAAAAACTATATTATAGCGACCAGGCGACATCCAGTTTCCGACGTTTAATTTTTTCTGAATATGAATTGCGCCATGCAAAGAATTTTGTTTTTCAATTGGCAATACCTCACGAAAGTTCGGATGAATTATTTTTTTGGGGAAATGATGGAGAAAATATTGGCAAAACAACACGCCTGGCGTTAGACATTATATTTAAATTAATCCCAACGGAATTTCATAATAAAATTCGAATTAGCATCAATATGTGTTGTCCTGCTTCTTCTATTGAGAGATTAGGTGCAGGTTTTGGATTACGAAACAGGCCAGATAATATAGAAAGAATTATTAAATCAATTAAAGATAAATATCCTACTCTTTTTATTGAGTTTAAAACACTGATGCTGTCAAATTCTGATAAACAACTATCCGCTTCTTCACAATGTCAGGAATTCAAGACATGTGCATCCAGTGATAAATCGAAATCAGAGTTTGATGAAAAATCATTAGCTGATTTAAATAAAATTTCATTCAGCAAAAATAAATCACTCAGTGAACTGTTAAGTGACTTTGGAGCCGATGGTTTAGTTTGGCAAAGCAAACCTCGTAATGAAGAAGTCTATGATATGAAAACTACGCTAGATATTACTAAAACATCTGATGTAAATCATCATTTCAAATTTGGTTATAGTGGCATGATTGCCACTCTAGATGATGATACATTACAAAAATTGGGTTATCGAGATAGAGAATGTCCCCATTGGAGTGTCGATACTGTCATATCCGAAATGAAAAAAATGGATCATGGCAAATCATCTGACAATTTTGAAGTGATGTTAGGACGCGTTCTTCTCGGCTCTCCATGGTTACTATTAGGACGCTATGCTTCTGATCAAGAAATTTTATTGCTGACTATTTTACAATGTCTATTGTTACGGGAATTTGCTATGGGTACTGGGCAAGCTGGTTTTGATTTGTTACAGATACACATTTTATATAATTTACGCCATCTTGTTCAGGATGAATTGCGTAATAAGTTAATGGCAACTGTTTTAGAAATAAGATCAGCTACTAAAATACTTGATGTTCTTTATGAACAGTGCGCCTCTTTCAATCGGGAAATTGAAAGGGATACTCTTTCATTGCTTAAACCTTCCATTTTGAAATTGAAATCAACAATTGATTGCGTGTCTTCAAGTCGATATAGTTTATATTCAACCAAGGAAAAGGTTTTGATGGAAAATCAGATAATAAAAGGCATAAAAATATCTAACCCGGTTATTTAGCTTATTTTTTAATTGAAACACAATAGCCAATTAAGAAATATTTTTATATTCGCTATTCAAAACAAACTAGGAGATAAATTTGTTTTACTAATAAATGATGACTAAATGTATCGTTTGCTATACGTTATTGATCTTTTGAATCGCAAAGGAGAGCCCGTGACAGAAAATAAAAATCTTAAGGAAGAAATAATGCGGTGGGGTAGCAAATATCTTGCATCTCACGGATATATGCTAAAAAGTAAGCTTCCTGAAAATATACAAAATACCCCTTGGTCCTATGTAATCCGCTACACTACTTCTAGTGGCTATATTTATTTAAAAAACACGCCAAAATTGCTCGCATCCGAAGCAATCATTATCCAGATTTTACGTGATAAATTTCATGCCTCTGTTCCAGAAATCATCTCACACAATCTTGAATTAGACTGTTTTTTAATGAAAGATGCAGGCAAGCCTTTAAGAGAAATTCTAAAAAGCCAATTTAACGAAGCTTTACTTTGCAAAGCAATAGAGCAATTTACATCACTTCAATCATCTGTTGCAGATCATGTGAATGTTTTTCTTGATATTGGAGTTCCTGACTGGCGACTAAACCAAATGCCAGATTTATTTCAGGAAGTAATTTCACAAAGGGATTTATTGAAAGCAGAAGGATTATTAGAATCAGAATTAAGTGAAGTAGAAAACTTGCTCCCCAAGATCTCAAATTTATGTCAAAAATTATCTCAATATTCCATCAAAGAAACAATTGTTCAACCTGATTTTAATGACAACAATACACTGATAGACAATATATCGCAAAAAATCACCACTATCGATTTGGGTGAAATATCGATTTCTCATCCATTTTTTTCGTTATTAAACTGTTTACAACAAATAAGAAAACATCATGGACTGACAGATAATGATGATGCGTATCATAGGATCAAAGATACTTGTTTTAAAAACTATACGGATCTTTTGTCTAAAGAACATTTCTTAGATGCATTTGAAATTGCGCAGACATTATGGCTCGCATATGGAATATTAGCCCAATATAGGCTGATGATTGCATGTGGTAAAGAAAGAATTATGGAATTTCAGCCTGGGAGATTTGGCAGTACATTGAAGGACCTAATTAAGATATTGCTGAGGATTTGCGGCTAGAATTTTTACCCTGACGAATTTCGCTTTTGCCTTCGTTTTCTCAGAATATTTTATGGTGTTCAAGTCTGACTTCCTGATACCTGTCTAGGAATAAAGCATTCTTGCTGTGTATTAATAAGTGTAAACGTCGTTTCACCTGGCACATCCATATTCAGTGAAAAACCAGGCCCAAACAGGCTAATAGTACGCAGCCCACTGGGTTGCTGAGGAGAGCATTCCAACTGGAATTTTTGTTGTGTACTAAATTTGATAACAGTATTTCTCAGGTCAGGTGATTGCATGACGCTAAAAAATTTTAGAAACTGATTTTGCGTGTTCCCCAGAGGTACAGGTATTGTTTTACATTCAGAAACAGGCGTACTTACATTACCAGGCTCGAGCTCTTCTAATATGACAGAAGTAGATTGACCTTCATGTTCTGAAGAATCAGCTTTTTTAGCTTCTTCTACATTTCTGGCATCATCCAATTTCTTAGTTTCATCTAGCTTCCTGGCTTCTTCTAATTTTCTAGCTTCATCTACCTTCTTTGCTTCTTCTAATTTTCTCGCTACTTCCAATTTTCTCGCTTCTTCTAATTTTCTCGCTACTTCCAATTTTCTCGCTTCTTCCAATTTTCTCGCTTCTTCCAATTTTATCGCTTCTTCCAATTTTATCGCTACTTCCAATTTTCTAGCATCTTCCAGTTTTCTAGCATCTTCCAGCTTTCTTGCTTCTTCCTGCTTTCTGGCTTTTTCTAGTTTACAAGCTTCTTCTAGCTTCTTAGCCTCATCCTCAGCCAATGACAAAACAACAGCAGGAATTTGTACAACAGCGCCTGTCTGTTCTAGTACTTTTAGCGGCTCATTCACTTTTTTAATTTCATCTACATGTGCTTTTATCTCTAAAACAGGCGCACTCGGATTTGGCGCTTCGGAAGCTTTTAATTTGTGTATGATGGCTACCGAAGGCAACGATTCAGTATCGAAACCATCAAAAGGTTCGGCAGCTGGTGCGGAAGCTTGCGCCTCGAGTATGCGCTGTTTGGCTAACAGTTCTCCTAGAAATTTGGGCCAGTGACTAACGGCTTTCTCATCCTCAACGCCAAACGCTCTTTGTTGACCTATTTGAAATTCCTCGTACAAATCGCCCACATTGGCTTTTGTAATATGTTTCAGGAAATATAAATGCGGATTGCCTGCTAATGATTGATTATGAATTAAATGCAGATATTTTTTGCGCAAACTATCTGTGCCACCACTGCTGAGACGCTCCATTGCTTTACGATACGTATCTTCATGATAAGACAAGCGAAATGCAGGAGATAGCTCTTTACAACACAAGATGTACAGAGCGCACAAATAATCGTAACCGGAATTACCACCCAGCAATGTCCAGGCAGATTTATTTTCGATAAGAAAAGCAATCGCAGGCAAATGCCAAGTAACCAGCAATTCTCTGGCTTGCTGCTTCCTCGCATCCTGCCGCTTTACTTCCATACCTTCGCCTTTAAAAGTTTTTTCATTGTAGCGAATGAATACCTGATTAACTGCATTAAAAAATACAGGATACAAGCCAACTTCTAAAATGCATTTTTTCACACCTCCACTTACATGCTCAGGATGTATTGCATTTAATGACTTATTAATATTTTCAGTAATGAGTTGTTTTATCTTTGAATCTGTTTCAAGTTGATACCATTGAAAATAAAAAATTAACCCATCAGACGGATTTTTTTGCTCAGCTAATGTCTTATGCATTTTTTCAGCGATAGTCTGTTTGACCTGTGGGGATTTTTCAAATTGATACCACTCTAAATAAAACATCAGAAAATTCGCTGGATTTCTTTGTGCAATCAATTTCGTTTCTGTTATTTTGATGACATCTTCGTGTAGTTGTGTTGCTGCTTTCCACTCAAAAGAAAATAACAACTTGAGGCTGTCGATATCCAATTTTTTTGGTTCACGCAATTTTTCTGCGACACAGTTATCAATACACGCTAATAATTGTTTATAAAATTTCGGGCGCTCCGTGCTGAATTTGCCATGAGTTGATTTACTGTGTGCGATGAGTAATTCAAGCATAGGTTTCAATGCAGTATTTTTTGCTTCTCTCTGTAATGCAGAACAAAGATTCTTATATTGGTTAAAAGCCTGATTAGCTAATATATAAGACGCATCTTCCGCTTTCGCAAAACCCGAAAAATATGTTCCTGCTGCAGTCAAATAGTCTTCTTCATCACCAAACCGATTTTTGAGAATTGCAAAAATCGGATCGAAGCGTAAACCGATTTTCTTTTTGATTGCATCAAGGTATTTTAGCGCCAGTGAATACAAATCAACTGCAAGATGCGGGCATTGTTCATTGAACGATGCATCATTCAATTTGGCATAAAGATTCAAAACAATATTTTTTATTTTTTCTCTTTGTTTATCATTGAATATGGCACTGTGGTCATTTAAAACTGTAAATATTTTTTCAACCGCTTCTTTCAGTGTTTTCTCAGCCCTCTGGTCGATTGCCTCCTGAATTGCTTCAGCGTAATATGTGACTGCTTCATCGCCTTTTCCAGCAAATTTTTTGCATGCGGTCGCTAATTCTAGCTTGGCACCGCAATCCCCCAGTTTATGCGCTTTTAACAAATAGTGCTTTGCAACGTCAGGACTCACTGCGCATTTACCTATTGCGCTATACACTGCGGATGATTCTCTTGTTTCAGGCAAGGTTGATGCAAGCGCAAGGGCTTTTTGTTCGGTTTCTTTGTTTTTATAATTGTTATAACAGTAAATTAGCGCATGCTTCACATGCTTTTGCAAATCCTCTGACTTGAATGCCTGCAACATTAATTTAAGATGCGATATGATGCTGTCATTTTTTTGCTGTTGTTTAATTGAATTAGAATGAGCATTAATTAACGCCTGAACTAATGCAACTAAATCAGCACTTGTTATATGTTCGAAATATTTCAGTTCAATCAAAAAAGGTATGTTTTGCAGATGATTGATATCCCAATCCTGATATTTCAATTGCGCAATCATGTGTTCCTGCAATACAGCACCCAATCTTA
>JANWKO010000129.1 GCA_025451335.1 Gammaproteobacteria bacterium | reverse complement strand
TAACTTATTGAAAAATAAAACTAAGGATAAAACCAAAGAAATGAGCGACCACATAGGAAACTGATCCAGCCAATAATAGTCAACCCGCTCTGAATATATATTTGATAAATTTAGCTAACATGATATAAATGAGCATAATAAAATTTATCTATGCTCATTTATATAAAATCCATAATTAACGCGAATTATAATTAATTACTATTTTATTTGCGCTACTTCTATTTTATTTTGATTGATAAAAATTAACCTTTAACTCTATTTTTTTGGATAGATTTGAATAAAGTTGGAGCAACAGAACTCATGTCTAACGCAAATAATGCAACAGACTCATATTTAGACTTAAAAGGATATTCTGGGATACTTGGTGAAGCATCTAAGAACTTATATATACAAGCTTTACTGAAATCATCATATTGCGCAGTATAATATTTATCGCCTAAGATTATTTTTTTTGTTCGATTACGAGCTTCAATATTATCTTTACCTAAAACATTGGCAACGCCAATTAAATAAGAAACCGAGTCTATTTGTTTTAATGCATACATTGCATAAAAAGTATCATATGGATTCGCAGTAGGCTCTTGAGCTATGACTTCTTCTGGTGTTAAACCTGCTTCGTTAGCTAAAGTATAACTAGGGTCTGTTTCAATGTTTCCATTTTCAATAATTTCTTGAACTATATCCGATGAAAGTATTGGGCATGTTTTTTTATCATTCACAGCAAAAGAAACGGAAGAAAATAGTAGCGCAAAAATAGCTGAAAATATGGACAAGACTAATTTATTTATATTGTTGTACATTTAAAATTTCCTTTTATTTAATAACTGGCCGCATTATCTTCCGGATAATTTTAGAAATCAATAAAAAGTAACATCCATTAATATGCTATAATCAATCGCTAAGATTTCTTAAATGCAGTTTTTTTATTGATTTCTCGTTTTTAAATTTTTAATGCACTCTTGTGATTTTCTATAATTTTGATCGAATCGCGGACACAATTGAGGTAGATTCACTTGAACCTCCCGAGCGATGCAAAAACAAGCCGAAAGCTCCTGCAGTCAACAACGCTGCAGCCCCTAGCATTTTTCTATAGGAAGTTGTTGATAATAATTTTGTTGATTCATTTGCTCTAATGGAAAAAATCTCCACATTTCTTAAAACAGCTGAAGATTTGAGAATATTAATAACTTCGCTAGCTAAACCTTTTGCAACGATTTCCAAATCTTCATCTTTCCATTTTACTTTGCCTCTATTACCTTCGTCGCTTCCATCGCCACGCAAATTCATTTCTGCTCCTGCTTTTGGACCTTTTAAAGTCACATCACCTATATAGGCTACTTCAGGATTTCCTCGACCTATAATATGTCCATGCAATAATGAAGGTTCTTTTTCATTGCCTAACTGAACGGAACCATCTGGCTTAATGGATTGAGAATTATTTCCAGCAATTGAAATTTGCGCAATCATTCCGTAATTTTCATAGGCGCGAGCAAAAACACTTAAAGCAGTATTTAATGCAAGCTTTTCTTCTATTGAATATTCTCTATTAAAAGTAGACCCCATTTTTGCTTTATCATCTTCTACCAACACAGCTATTCCACGATATCCTCTTGCATCTGTGGGATTCAATTCTAATGCAATTTTAACTCCGTTAATTTTTAAAATAGCTATAAAATTTTTATCTTCAATAGTAGGTACATGAAGAGCCCAATGGTCAGCCTTATAAGGCTTATCATAATAGCCAAGTCGAATTCCAGAAGATTTTGATTCGAATAATTCCGATTTATTTTTTTGAGTTTCTCTAAACATCTTAACCTCTTTATTTGATGGATCATTTTCGGAAAAAAATTTTATTAATTTTGTTATTTGTTCAGGTGTCAATTCGAGCTTTTGAAGATTTACAACTTTATCATCCCACATATGAGACAAATCTTTATTTTCAAGAAAACATTTTAAAATACGTATTGGTCCACCGTGGGTTATTACACCAATATCTTGGTTAGGGTGATCTATATGGTATTTGCATATTTTAGAAAATGAGCTTAATACTCTTTTTTGAAATTGTTGTAATGTTTCACCGTTGGGAAATTGAGTAAAATGCAATGGATCATTTTTCCATAATTGCCAGATTTTCTGATGATCTGGAGCTTGTTGAAGTTCATCAACATAGAAATGCTCTAAATCTCCGGCATTTATTTCTTTTAATCCATCAATTAAGATTTTTTTACTTTTAATTGAATCAAATTTTTCACCCGCCCAATGTTCTGCTGTTTGTTTACAACGCAATAATGGACTGCAAAAGAGAATGTCAGGAAATTTAATGAAAGAAAGCTTGGAGATTGCTTCTTGTTTTCCTTTTTCTGAAACCACAATATGATTGCTTGTCGACGAACCTTGAATTCGCATTCTAGGCCAATTGTAATTGGTTTCAGCATGACGCAGAATACTAATTTTACTTGCTGGTTTGAGGATTATTTGAGATAGCTGTCTTAACATTTTTTTCAATTTATGTACAAAGATTAATAAAAGAAGACAATATTATGATATCGATACAAAAAAAAATACCGTATCAAATACTGTGTCTGTTACAACCAATAATCTAAAAAACTGTTAGTATACCAAGAATTCTGGCATGGCTTGATGCTGAAAATTGTCCTCAAATTCAATATGGATACGATATTCGACGTAGGACTCTACCCATGATTTGAAGAAACTTTCATCATCAAATTAAAATAGATAAAAAAACATCCACAAGTTTTTCACGAGCAAACCTTCTTCAATTTTTTTATTTTATAATTAAATCTAAAATACAAAAAACCCGAACTAACCACAACACTTAAGAGCATTGCCCACCAAAATCCATTACCTTTCAATCCTAAATAATATGAGAAAAAATAGCCTAAAGGAATCGCAATACCCCAAAAACTAATTATAGAAGTGAACAATGTGAATTTCGTATCTTTTAATGCACGAAGTGAACCGAAAATAGAAATTCTTATCGCTTCAAAAATTTGAAAAAACGCACAAATTGCAAGAAATGATGTTGCATATTGCACTAGCTCAAAATTATTTGGATTATGAATATCAAAATCGAAAGAAATAAGCAGATTTGGAGCAAGCCAATAAACTACAGCAACAGGTATCATTAATAATATGGCTATCATTGTTCCAATGTCATTTACACGTCTAGCCGCATCAATATTATTTTGACCTAAAAGATGCCCCATTCTAACAGTAATCGCCTGAGCAATGGCAAACATCATCGACATGACAATTCCCATATACTGTAAAGTGATTTGATTGGCAGCAATGATCTGACTTCCAAGTGATCCCATAAATAAAGATAATGCAAAGAAAAAAGCGACTTCAAAACAATACATGACACCGATGGGAACACCAACTTGTATCAATTCCAAAATAAATGATAATTGCCGAAAATCAAAAATATGCTTGAAGTAACTTCTATATTTTTGTTGTAGTAAAACATATGCAATAAGCAGTAGAAAAGTACCAAAATAACTTATTGTTATCCCCCAGCCCGCACCTGCAATACCTAGATTAGGGAAACCTAATTTTCCAAAAATTAATACATAACTAAAAAAAATGTTTAATATCGCTGCTAAACAAGAAAAAAACATGATAACCCGGGATTGCCCCATCCCCATAATAAATTCCAATATTGCCGTGACTAAGCATGTAGGAATGATTCCCCATGACAATGCATGTAAATATGATTTCGCAAATAATGCGACTTCAGCTTTTTGGCCAAATAATAAAAAGATCGGCGCCATATTCCAAAATAATAAAATTGTTGGCAGAGCTAAAAGCAAAGATAAAATCAATCCATCACGCACTATGAGAGAAATGCTATGATGATCATCTGCACCATATTTAAGCGCTGTTAAAATATTAATAGAACTCAACGTTCCAAATAAAATAACCACTAATGTGCCAAACAACCAACTTACTAAAGACCCTGCCGCTAAAATATCTGGACCTAATTGTGCTAAAAATACCGTTTCGAAAAACCACACAGAGGATTGTACAAGACCTGTCAATGCAAGAGGCATAGCCAGTTTTAGCAATGGAAGAACATCTTCTTTTGCAAATGAATTTTTTCTCAAAATACAATTCTCACTTTAGTTGAACAGGACTTGCACGAAGATGTATTTTCTTCTTGACATAGAAGCACGCTCTACTTATTGTTGCATTTTTATCATGTATTAATATGTTTTGCAAATAATATAAACAAATGAAAAGAGAGATGACCATGTTTGATCGAAAAACAAATAATATACAAATTACCTCTGAAAATCTTAAAAATGCTTTACTTGAACTTGGCAAGACTTACATACCTACGGTTTCTGTAATATCTGATCATGATATAACGTACTCATATTTTCAATTTTTTGGTCAATCATATGAAAACACCGTTGGTAGAATAATGAAAAACCCTAAATGGCTTGATGAAACGATTACTGACATGGATGAGGCTCTCGAAAAATATAAGAGTTCTGCTGAAATAAATAAATTCAAAGAACAATTAAGTGTACATTTAGAACATCCAGAATGGTATCCAAATGTTCCAAAAGTCATAGAAGATCGCGAAAATTTAGCTGCTAAAATTGAACCTTTAATGAAATCAGTAAAAGTAGCTTATGAAAAATATTCAAAAGCAATGGACGAAGCTAAAAAATCAAAAGATTCTTTAGAATTGCAATCAGAAGTTAAGTCAGTACCTGCTATGAGAGCATGAGTATTCTGTATGGGGGCTTCCGATGCATACACTGAGCCCCTTTGGAACTCTCACTAAAAAGCTCACGACAGACCTTGGTGAATAAATTTAATATTCAACGAATGATAAAATTACGCAAATTATCCTAGATTTTTCATTTTACCATAGCCATAACTGCTTTCTTATTTCAATTTATATGTTCTTTTTATTCTTCGTATCAATAAATTTTACTAATTGAAATAGTAAATTTTTTAATATTCCTCCCTTTTTAAGAATTTGTTAAGGTTAATAAGAATAGAATTTGATTTTCTGAGGAAAAAAAAATATGACAACTGGAAGAACCATTGAAACTAAAGCAATTGAAAGTAAAATTGAAAATGAAACAACAAGCCAAAAAAAGGTAAGAGCTGAACGCGAATATCTAACTTTAATTGCTGATTTGGATTCATTAAAAAAAATTTTTGAAAAACTCCAAATAGATAATAGCAATTCATCTGGATTTGATATACTCAAAACAAATTTCGAAAAAATCATTGGATCTCCTATTCATTTTCACATAAAAAAAGAATGGACTGATAGGCTTAATAAAATGCGCGATTCCGAAAAGCGCGAATATAATCTCTATGAATACAACCTCCACTGGATTATTCAAGACGGCAAAAAAAATCTAGATGAATTAGTCAATGGATTAGTTCATATAAATGCAGAAGCAGCCAAGGGCGGACTAATGGCAGACACCAGCTTCCGATATTTTGAAATGGCAAGCATCTATGTTGATGTATGCGTCATGGCTTCACGAATTATTGAGGAAACAAATCGATTTATAACTAAAATTGAAAAACATATTTTTAAACCCGGCTCGTCTCTTTCAAAAGGGCAGAAATTATTGATGGCCAGTTATGCCGGTATGGTTTATCTTAGATCATTTACACCGCTGCAAGATTGGCGCCCTCCCGTAAGTGAGAAAGAAGAAATAAATAGATTAAAAACTTATTTAATGTATCTAGCGGAACAATTAGAAAAAATCAAACATTCCGCCATCACGAATTTAGATATTGTAAAAAAAGAAAGAGCCGAATATAAGAAAAAAATGCAAGAAGAATTTCGAATGTCGTTTTCAACTGAAAAAAAACAAAGCGAGCCTGTTGCTCTGCCTAGTGAAGAGAAGAAACCTGAAATAACATAGTGGGAAGATTGTATGTCCTCACGATTTTTATATCGATCTGGATTATCTGAAAACGTAGGAAATGTTATAGCAAGATCTTTATTTGATAAATCCCATCCTCTATCTATATCTGAATATATTAATACTGCCTGTTACTCTCCAAAGGATAAAATAATTAAAAAGATTATTATAAGATATCGTTTCATTGTATAAATCTGCTTGATTAGTTACCAAGGATTATACCGTTTCTTTAAATAAGATCAATATTTGCATAGCGGAAAGACTGCATACTGACGCAATTCAAAGTATAGATTTAAATAGGTATTCTCAATGCAACCCTTGTTGATAATTGTTTTATAATATCAAATATGAAGCCAATGTAAGTTATATCATCCGCAAATCAAAGGAGATAGGCCGTGTCATTATTTTATATAATCATCCCCATTCTTCTAGTTATATTTCTCATGAAATTTGTTCATGTCTTATATGAATATCAACGTGCTGTGATATTTACCTTAGGACGTTTTTGGAAAGTAAAAGGCCCTGGTCTTATTATTGTCGTACCTTTCATTCAATGGATGGTGAGAATGGATTTGCGCACAGTTGTACTTAATATTCCTCCCCAAGATGTTATTTCTCGCGATAATGTATCAGTACGAGTGAATGCAGTAGTCTATTTTCGTGTAATTAATCCTGAAAATGCTATCATCAAAGTTGTCAACTATTACGAAGCAGTTTCACAGCTTGCACAAACCACGTTGCGTTCTGTTCTCGGTCAACATGAATTAGATGAAATGCTTGCCGAACGAAACAAGCTCAATGCTCATATCCAACAAATTTTAGATGAGCAAACTGAAATTTGGGGAATTAAAGTGGGAATGGTTGAAATAAAAGATATTGATTTAAATGAAACTATGGTCCGTGCAATCGCAAAACAAGCTGAAGCAGAACGAGAACGTCGCGCAAAAGTCATTCATGCTGATGGTGAATTTCAAGCTTCACAAAAGCTTTTGGAAGCTGCACAAGTGCTGTCGCAACAGCCACAAGCTATACAACTGCGTTATCTACAAACACTCTCGAATATTGCTGAAGAAAAAAATTCGACGATTGTTTTTCCACTTCCCATTGATTTACTATCTAGCTTTATCCAGAAAAATTCAAAATAAATATGAATAACTATGCGCGCATTTTTTCCAGCGCAATCTGAACCACATCTGAACGCTAAAAATCGAAAAAAATACCCGTTCAAGCTATAGAATCACGCAGGCAATCTTCTCTGGCTGAATATCTCGCCTGTGCGTAACGGCACGGGGTTGAAGTTTTTGCTCGACATAAGTTTTGAAACAGGAAATTGTTCGTCATACTGTTTCTGCATGATATTTTCAATTTCTTCTGCTGTTTTATTCGGCAGTCGACGGAAATGTTTTTCTATCATTTCAATCATACCATCTACTACTTTATTCCCTTTGCTACTTATGACATCACAATCTTTTGCACCGAGGGCAAGCTGATAAACCGTACGATTTAAATGCTTACGTCCAGAGAAATCAACAATGGTATCTTTTTCGAGTAATAAGGCAGGATTTTTAGTCAACATCGCATCGACTTCATTATATTCACCACGCACAGCATGGCGCAGTAAAGTCATAACAGGTAAGCGACTTTGAAAAAAGCTTAAATGGCCCGATCCTATTTCGGATGGATCATACTTTACGCTGCTAAAATGTTCTTCACCTTCTACGGAAAATGAATTTGTATAATCAAGGACGATATTTTCTAATGGAACATATAATTGACTTACTGGTTTGCTTTCACTTTGTTTGTTCTTATCTGAAGTCAAAATAACATTTGAAGTAGGCATGTGAAATTTAACATTGTCCATGCGTTGTCTTTTAGTAGAAGCTAGTACGGACGTATGAAATCTAACAT
>JANWKO010000128.1 GCA_025451335.1 Gammaproteobacteria bacterium | reverse complement strand
CGATTGCTGAATTAAATTTTGAAATTTCTCAGCTCAGACACATGAGCTTCTTTCGTCTTCAGGCAGAATCATTTTCGGATCCAGCAGCGATACAAAGGGAAAGAAATAATCCCAGATGATGATTATTAAATGAAAAAGTATGATTAATTTAGCAAAACTTAATCCATCTTTTGATTCGACGCATCGCTTTTTGCTAGCAACTACTATAGTAATAAAAATAGAGAGCAAGCATTATTTTTAGCCTAGGAAAATGGCCGTAACCTAAGGAATGAGTTGGAAATAAAACTTTTTGATACCGTAATTTGATGATTTTGAATTTGTTTTTAACGTGTCCTTTCAGCAAATTTACTGAAAGGACACAAAGGTTTATATATGTCACGTCCACTAAGAATTTAATATAAAATAGTGGTGTCAGACACGAATGACGTTAACCAAAAGGGGGGCGTGGAGAAGGAGTATTTTGTTGTTCGGACATTTTTTTAGCTGGTTCTAATAATTTTAATAACGCTTCTTTATTTGTCAGTTTATAGATATAAGCATCCTCTTCTTCAACATCTTTTTCTTCTTTGAATTGTTGTATAATTTCTTTTAGAAGTTCTTCCGTCAAGCCAGCCAATTTTCCAGCGTCCGTAGGTTTTATATCTTTAATTTTTTGTAAAGTTTCTATGCGTTTTTTTTCATAATATTCAGGATCATCGATATCAGCTTGTTTAATAAGAAATTTATTTCGGTCTGTAAAAAATACACCATCTCCACCTGGAGTTGTTCGCCAGCCACGTGCTGGCATAGTTGTTCCACATTTCAATAGATTTTTAATAGAATCGATATCGGGTTTAGTAAGTTTTCGTTCTGCGCTCATTGTTTTCTCCTCATACTTTATTTTAATTATATCATAATGTATGAGTCGAATTTTTACTGTGGAATCAAAAGGATCAGGGGGTCAAGAGAAAGTGGAAGAAAGAGGGTGTCATCTTCAATTGATAATTGACTGTCCTGCATGATATAGCCTCAATATAGTATTCAGGCTATTAAGATATTAATTAATCGAGGTGAATGTCACGCAGCTTTGCCGCAAAGATACTTTTTAACATCATAATTCAGACATTATAATTTATGACATTATAATTTAATTTGACAATTTATCTGTCAATATATACAATTCTGGCTAAATAATAAATCATTCATAAATTACACAATAATGCTAAAAAAGATAATTAAATGCTGAAAATTGCATATATTATGCTCAGAAATTAGCAAATCTTATTTTAACATTGAAGGAAAAAGTGCCGCGAGTTTTTGGCAAGTACACACTCCTTATTTTATACCAATTAAAACACTGTAATTAACTGAAGAACTTAATTAGAACTAGTAGTTCTGATACTTACCTTTATTATGTGAGAATTAAGACATGATGGCCTCTCAAGAAAAAAAAGCCGCAAGCTTAGAATCGGAGTTATTAGAATTACATTTGCGAGCTACCAAAACAGAACAAGACCATTTTGTTAAGCGCAGAGAACATTTTAACGAGAAAGCAACGGAATTCGTTCCAAATAAAGATGAACCCTACCACTCTTTTAATCTTTTCACAAAAAAATGTAAACCAAACTCGAGTCAGCAATATAGTTTAAATCAATGGATAGAAATCACTACGGCTGTTGAATCGGATGAATTTCAAGAAGAATATTGTCTTTTTAATATTTTGATGGGTGAAATTTATCGCTTCGAATTAGGTAATGAAATGCCTAAATATCGTATGGTAGAAACCTCATATGAATGTTATAAACTCATCACCAAAAAGATCACTGATCTAATAGAAACGGATTTTCAAGAATACTACATCAAACATATTGAACCTAAAATAAAGTACACATTGGGTAAGCAAACAGTAGACGGGTTAGAAAAAGCGGTTTGGGAGGGCGAGCCTTATCAAGGTGAAGAAATATTTGAAGGAATGGGTGGTGGTTTGGTAATGAAATATCTGTATCCAGATGATGATTTTCATTTTGGTAATGGCTTAGTTATCAACAAAGACGGTCACAAAATATTTATTCCTATCGATCATGATCGTAGTTTATGGCCATTTTTAGCTAAATTTCAATCTGATATTGCAAAACATGATAGACCAGTTGAAGCAGATAAAATATTAGAATATGCAAGCACTCATCCAGATGCAGAGTTAATTTATGATAGTAAAGATTGCATCGTTCGTGAAAGTAAAATTAAAGGAATTAAAAATAAAGACATGGGAATGCAAAATGAAGAAGATTATGCAACTTTACCTTTGATTAAACATAGATTTCCAAAGTTGTGGACATGGATGTATGCTTTAACAAAGCCTTATTCGGAAGCTGTGTCCAAAAATAAAATGGTGCAAAATGAAATTTCATTCTTTCGTTTGAAATCGTGTTTAACATCTTATTTAAAAACATATTTAGTAGAATATCATTTTGGACGTTATGAGGATTTTGCTGAAATTAAAAATGAACTACACACAAAAATTCAGACGGAGTTATCAAATGCAAAAGCACTTTGTGAAAAATCTCCCATTATTCATGAATACTTGAGCACACATCGTATTGCTATACTTCAAACGATGCTTTACGAAGTGAACCAAGCATTTAATGATAATAAACATTACATCCCTTCGAATAAAACTACTTGGGAAGACATCTGGTCAAAGATGGCAGATTTAACTATAACGAATTTTAATAATATGTTGATCGCAAAAAAACTTGCGCCTTTGTCAACATCAGAAATTGAAAAACTAAAATTTTTTGCTAAAAATTGCGAAACTGGTGCGCCAGAAGCAATAAAAGATGTTATCCAATTTTATAATATTATGGGGCGAAAATACGCCGCATTTGCAGCAAGTAAAAAATTGCCCCAAGTAGCAGATAAAGCAACGATAGCAATTTGTCGTTAAGTTTTCTCAACTTTTATACTTAATAGAACTTTCCGGATCCTGTAAGCCAACAGTATACGGATGGATAGATAAAGATTTCATACGAGCATATGCTTGCCAAGCATTGAGCATGACTGTCGCATCTTCACCATCTATTAGTAGTGATGACATTTCACCAGTTAAATAATTTAATTTAGAATCAATTCCTAACTGAGTTACAGGATTATAGAAATCTACCAGATCTGTGCGCGGAGGGGTCCTTCCATCGTCAATATATCTACTCATACCAGCACAAGCAGCTTGAGCGTCTCGTGCGGAAAGAACGCTTTGCAAGGATCCGATACAGTTGATCCAAAACATAAGAATTTTATTATCCAAATTCATAAAAAAATCATCATGATGAGTGTTCAAATGTGTCTTACACCATCGTAACGCGTCACATATGATATTTGGATCAAAAATATAGCCTGAAGTGATAATTTCATCGGGATTGGGTTTTAAAGCATTTCTAAAATTATCGATAAGATATTGATATCGCATTTGAAAATCTGTGAAAGTCCCTTGAGCATCATCCACTGCAGCTAGTAATCCCTTACCAAAATCTTTTATTGCTGTCAAAATTCGATT
Source organism: Gammaproteobacteria bacterium (assembly GCA_025451335.1). Taxonomy (GTDB): domain Bacteria; phylum Pseudomonadota; class Gammaproteobacteria; order DSM-16500; family DSM-16500; genus JAJPGW01. Next base: position 2,793 of record JANWKO010000128.1, on the reverse strand, counting down.
GTTTCTGTTTTTATTTTCTTGCATCGCTTCTTTAGAAAATATCGGCGCCAATTGCTTAACCACTTCATTTTTAGATAAGTTTGCAGCTTCAGCGAGTCGTTCTACCAGTCCATCGTTTGGTTGACTAGATGAACTCGATGCGGGCTTAAGATTCACGTCACCTGCCATGGCAGCAATTTGCAAGAGATTTCCTTTCACTCTCCTGCCCACAGGATCTGTTGCTTCAACACAATAAAACAAGATAGAAGGATTAATCTCTATTAATTTCACGGCTTCATCCGCTCTGCCCCATAAAATATGATCGGCAACTTCCAATGCTTGATCAGCAGCGATGGCTTTGAGATTACTAAAAAAAGAAATATTTTTATTATATTTCGGTTGAGCAGAAGGTTTATCATCAGAAGGACCATACAAGTATGACTTACAAAGTGAAAGAAGTTGTCGCGATTTTAAAGTTTCATCCAGCGCTGTTCCGTTACTCTTTGAATCCTCTTTAAAAAGATCTGCGCCTAAGTTAGCTTCAAATTGATAACTAGATGACTGTTTTGATACCACTAATGTTGCAATCGTGGAGGGCATCGATAATCTGTTTGTTTTTTGCTCTTGCAAATCTTGTCTAGTTGAGCTCATCATAGATCCTCGTTTCGAATATTTGTGTGTTAATAATTCAAAATATCCGAGTTTGAGTGCCATGGCAACAAATATTTTTTAAAATTGAAAATTGTTTATTCAATTTGATTAGTTAAGTAAAGGCTGGTCCAGATAATTATTTTGACTGATTACGTTTACGAATTTTTTTTGTTTTTTCAAAAATTTAAAAAATAAAAACAGTTTCTCTTAATAATATTTTATCATAATTCATAGAAAGAAATTATTGAAAAACCGTGTTTATTATGAAAGACGTTCAAAAACGCATCTAAGTTGGTTTACTAAGAGTTCTAATTGCATCACTTACTTTCTGAACCAATATTTTCTGTGTTTCAGGTGTGTTAAATTCCGTAACATCAATAGGTTCCCCGATGTTGATGCTGATTTTTTGATTTAGAGAAAGATTTAAAGTACGCGGTGGTAACACTAAATTTGTTCCTGTTATACCAACAGGTATAATTTTCGCATTTAATTCTTTAGCTAAACTAAAACCACCTAATTTCAGGGGTTGCAATTCTCCTGTTAACGAACGAGTACCTTCTGGAAAAATCCAAAGCCAAACGTTTTTTTGGCAGTTCTTTTTAACTCGGGAATAAAAATCTTGCATTTTATCAGGATTATCTTTATCAATCGAAATAATTCCAGTTGCTCTTAATGCTTTTCCAAACAAAGGAATTCGAAAAAGTCTTTCTTTGGCAATGACACGAATTGTACCAAACATAGTGGCATATATTAGAGGCAAGTCCATATGGCTGAGATGATTGCTCATAAAGATATATGCACTATCAACAACATTTTCTTGGTTAAAAGATGACAAAAAATTAATTTGATAGTTAGCACGGATAATTTTCAAAATTTTAATTGAGCCTTTTCTAAAATAATTATTAGCAATTTGTTGTTTTGATTTGCCAACCTTGATTCGAAAGATCCCTACAATACAATAATATCCAATTGCTATAGCAACAAATATTAAAAAAATATAGCCTTTTAGTTTAGATAAAAATTTCATAGTAATTCTCTAGGCCTAAAGTTAAAAGCATCAATAGGAATAGACAAACCAAATTCCCGTAATTGTTGAGCACGGAAAAGAGTAGCTGCACCTTCCAATAAATTTAATCCAATTTGTTTAACAGTTCGATTAGATAAATTTTCTAGAAACGAATTTGCAGCCCATTGATTAAAAGAACCCATAGCAGGACCACACCAAATTTGATAATCTGCTTTACGATCTGTATCACCTTGAATAGCCCACCGACTCGACAATCCTAAATACCAACGAAATATTAAAGCCATTTTATGTTTAGGATTTTGTTGTGCTTTAATAATTTGTTCACTATCGCGTTGCTCAAAAAATTGTTCTGTCAATTCCCAAATGTTATTAAGATTTGCTCGAAAAATTTGTTCCTCAATTTTTGTTTTTTCTATTGTAGGAATTTCTTCTATCGAATTATATCGTGAATAGATGTCATATAATTTATTTGCCCTGGCGCCAAATAAAGTTCCTCTTTTCATGACTTGCAGCTTAACACCTAATTCAAACATATCTGCTGCAGCGGTCATCATCATGTCAGCAATGCCAACTTCCGCTAATAATTTTTTTCCTTCTTGAGACAGGCCTGCTTCAACCGCTGATTGATTAATTGATCCAGTTAATACGTATGCTGCACCCATATTAAACGCAGCAACAAGAGCAGAAGGTGTTCCTAACCCACCAGCAGCGCCTACGCGAATAGGTATTTGATATCCATTTTTGTTTGTAATTTCCTGTGACAATAATAAAATTGTAGGAAATAATGCTGTTAATGGACGATTATCGGTATGACCTCCTGAATCTGCTTCGACAGTAATATCTTCAGCTAAAGGCAGAAAGGTAGCCAACTTCGCTTCTTCACTTGTTATTTGCTTAGATTGTACTAAAGCATCTAATATATTCGCAGGAGGAGGCGACATAAATAGTTTTGCAACTTCAGGACGCGATAATTTTGCTATTACATAATTTAAGCGATGTATATTACCTTGTTGATCGACATGTAAGCCTTTTGCCGCATAACGAACTAAAGCAGGAGTGATGGACATGTATGCAGAAGCGGATACTTTTTTTACGCCATATTTTAAATAGAGATCAACCGCTAATTCTTCTAGTTT
>JANWKO010000127.1 GCA_025451335.1 Gammaproteobacteria bacterium | reverse complement strand
ATTATTATTCAATTATTGACAGTATTATCCCCTCAATTATCTGAACTAAGAAAGGAAGGCGAGTCTGGGCAACGTAAAATTAATAAATATACTCGTTACGGTACTTTATTTCTTGCTACTTTTCAGGCAATTGGCATTTCTAAAATGCTTGCTTCTCATGACATAGCTCTTGCAACGGGTTTTGCATTCTACTTTACTACGACTTTGACACTTGTTACTGGAACAATGTTTCTTATGTGGTTGGGTGAGCAAGTAACAGAACGCGGAATTGGTAATGGTATTTCTTTAATTATCTTTGCAGGTATTGTTGCAGGACTGCCTTCTGCGATTGGACGAACATTAGAACAAGTTCGAGAAGGTCAGCTTCAAGTTATCGGTTTACTTCTGATAATTGTCGCGATTGTAGCTGTGGTGGCTTTTGTTGTATTTGTTGAACGTGGCCAAAGACGAATTACAATTAATTATGCTCGACGTATGCAAGGTGGCAGGATGTATGCGGCCAAAAGCAGTCATTTGCCGTTAAAAATTAACATGTCAGGTGTCATTCCTCCAATATTTGCCTCAAGCATTATCTTATTTCCTGCCAGTATTGCCCAATGGTTTGGTCATGGTAAAGGAATGGAATGGTTGGGAGCACTTGGAGTGTCCTTACAACAAGGTCAGCCTTTACATATGGCATTATTTGCTGCGGCAATCATCTTTTTCTGTTTCTTCTATACTGCTTTGGTCTTTAATCCACGTGACACGGCAGATAACTTAAAGAAATCAGGTGCTTTTATACCTGGAATTCGTCCTGGTGAGCACACTGCTAAATACATTGATAATGTTATGACAAGGTTAACGCTTGCTGGTGCAATTTATGTTACACTTGTGTGCTTGTTACCTGAGTTCATGATTCTTACATGGAATGTGCCTTTTTATTTTGGTGGAACCTCTTTATTAATTATCGTCGTTGTAGTTATGGACTTTATGGCACAGGTTCAAGCTCATATAATGTCATATCAATATGAATCTTTGCTTAAAAAAGCAAATTTACGTAATGGTGGTGGCTTAGGTTTAATGCGATAGTCTTAACGTGACTATGTTGTTGAAAATGATGGAGTTTATTTTATGAAAGTTGGTGCTTCTGTAAAAAAGATTTGCCGTAATTGCAAAATTATACGTAGAAATCGTGTAGTTCGAGTTATCTGTAAGGACAAAAAACATAAACAAAAACAGGGTTAATTGATCTATAATATTTTGTAATTAATGATTGATTTTTTAATATTTCAAGATTAAACTGACCCGCTTTTTCGGTCATAGGATTTAATTAAGTAATTGATGTAGGAGTGATTGAATGTCATCAGCCCGTATTGCAGGCGTAAATATACCAGTACAAAAACATATCGTAATTGGGCTAACTTCCATTTACGGTATCGGTCGCAACCGTGCTAAAGATATTTGTGCTTTGGCTAAAATTAATCCAGCAAAGAAGGTCAAAGATTTGACTGATGCTGAATTAGAGAATTTAAGAACCGAAGTTGCTAAATTTCGTGTGGAAGGAGATCTTCGACGAGAAGTCTCAATGAATATTAAACGACTTATTGAACTTGGTACATATCGTGGATTACGTCATCGTCGTGGTTTACCTGTTCGTGGTCAACGAACTCGTACTAATTCAAGAACACGTAAGGGTAAAAGAAAAGGTAAAGTGTAAAAACTATTTGTAAGTATTAGGAAACTATATAGCAATGACATCATCACAGACACAGGCGCAAACGCAAACACGTACGCGCAAGAAAACTAAAACGCAAGTAGTAGACGGAATAGCATATATTCATGCATCTTTTAACAATACTATTGTGACAATCACAGATGTCCAAGGTAATGCTGTTGCATGGTCAAGTGCAGCAAGTTGTGGATATCGTGGTTCACGTAAGTCTACGCCTTATGCTGCTGGCGAAGCTGCTACAAAGGTCGCTCAACTTGTCACAGAGAACTTTGGCATGAAGAATGTCCATGTCCGTGTTAAAGGACCTGGTCCAGGTCGAGAATCTGCTATACGTTCTTTACATACCGCGGGTTTAAAAATTTTATCAATCACCGATGTGACAGGCATACCATTTAATGGATGCCGTGATCCTAAAAAACGTCGTGTGTAGAGAGTAGGAGTGAGTAATGGCTAGATATCTTGGTCCACGATGCAAATTAGCACGAAGAGAAAAAACTGATCTTTCTTTAATAGGTGTACGTTCTTTAGATACAAAATGTAAATTAGATACGCCACCAGGTATGCATGGTTCTCGTAGAGGACGTGAAACTGAATATGGTGCACAGTTACGTGAAAAACAAAAGCTGCGCCGTATGTATGGTGTACTAGAACGTCAATTTAGAAATACTTTTAAAAAAGCTACCCGTTTAAAGGGCTCTACAGGTGAAAATCTGTTAAGACTTTTAGAATGTCGCTTGGATAATGTGGTGTATAAATTAGGTTTTGCTTCTACACGAGCAGAAGCCAGACAACTAGTTAGTCACCGTGCTATCCTGGTAAATGGCAAGATAGTGAATATTCCTTCTTACACATTATTGCCTGGTGATCAGGTAAGTGTGAAAGACAATGCGAAAAATCAACTTCGCATTCAAGGAGCACTTACACTTGCTCAAGCCAAGCCAAGTTGTTCTTGGTTAGAAGTAGATGTAAATGAACTAAAAGGTGTTTTCAAGCAGATACCAGATATGGCTGACTTGCCACCTGATATCAATGTGAAACTTATTGTCGAGTTATATTCCAAATAATTTTGGAGTTTATGAGGTTATTTCATGCAAAATAATCCGTACGAGTTTTTAACCCCAAGAGCAATTGCTGTTGATGTAATTAACCCATTTCGTGCCAAGGTTACTTTAGAACCCTTAGAACGTGGGTTTGGTCATACACTGGGAACTACACTTCGCAGAATACTATTATCATCTATGCCTGGCGCTGCTGTTGTAGAAGCTAAAATAGATGGTGTTCTTCACGAATATGGGACTATCCCGGGTGTGCAAGAAGATGTTATTGAAATTTTGCTTAATTTAAAAAAGATTTCTATTAAGTTACATGGTCGCAGTGAAGTTACTTTGAAGCTGAGTAAAAAAGGTCATGGTCCTGTAACAGCTGGTGATATTACCCTTGAGCATGATGTTGAAATAGTTAATCCCGATCTACTCATTGCTCACTTGAATGAAACCGGTGAGTTAAACATGACTTTAAAAATCGCACTAGGTCGCGGATATCAAGCAGCTTCAACACGAGATCGTGATGCGGAGGAAGGAAAGTCAGCAATCGGTGTTTTAAAACTGGATGCAAGTTTTAGCCCAGTTCAACGTGTTACTTACACTGTTGAAAGCGCTCGTGTCGAGCAACGTACCGATATGGACAAGCTTATTATTGATTTAGAGACAAATGGTACATTAGATCCTGAAGAAGCTATTCGACGTTCTGCTACCATTTTGCAACAACAGCTTGCACCATTTGTTGATTTAAAATCTTCACCCGTTACAAAAGAATCGAGTGAACAACAATCAGTTAATCCGATTTTTATGCGCCCTGTCGACGATCTTGAATTAACAGTTCGTTCTGCAAATTGTTTAAAAGCGGAAAGCATTTTTTATATTGGTGATTTAGTTCAACGAAGTGAAACTGATTTACTAAAAACACCTAACTTGGGTAAAAAGTCATTAACTGAAATTAAAAATGTGCTGGCTTCTCATGGATTGTCACTCGGAATGCGTTTAGACAATTGGCCACCATCCGCTCTGAAAGAGCAAAATAAAGAATGAAGTAGGAAGGTTTACTATGCGACACCGTAAAAGTGGTAGATATTTTAGCCGAACAAGTAGTCACCGTAAGGCTATGTTTAAAAATATGATGGTTTCATTGTTGAAACACGAATTAATTCAAACAACTGTACCAAAAGCAAAAGAGTTAAGAGGTTACATTGAACCTATGATTACTCTTGCCAAAGTAGATACCGTTCACAATCGTCGAACTGCTTTTTCACGTCTCCGAGATCGTGAAATGGTGACAAAGCTTTTCAATGAAATCGGTCCTTTCTATAAAACTCGTCCAGGTGGTTACCTGCGAGTTTTAAAATGTGGTAACCGTAAAGGTGATTGTGCGCCTATGGCTATTGTTGAGCTTGTAGGTCGTGAAAAAGTTGAATCTGCTGCATAGCAGCTTATCAACGATTTGTTATATAAAAACCGGTTTATTCCGGTTTTTTTTTATCGCTAGATTTAGGGTTTACTGACAATTCGCTAGTTATATCCCTCTAACAACTACCGATCTTCGAATTAATATTTGCATCTTAGCAGCGGAGTTTACGTTGGTTGTTAATGAGCAGCGAATGTTTCAGTAGTAGTTCGAGAATACTAATCCAATCAAAGGAGAATTTTTGATGAAGTTATCATTTTGGACTCGATTCTTTGGCTGCCTGATACTTACTATACCAGTTGCTTTTGCTATTACAGATCGATACGCGATTATTGTTGATGCAGGAAGTTCTGGGTCTCGATTGCATCTTTTTCAGTATCATGATGAAAATGTTATAACCGATATAAAGGAATTCCCTTCAAAAAAAGTTTCTCCAGGTCTTTCTTCTTTTGCTGGAAAATCACAAGAAGAAATCAATAAATATCTACAACCTTTATTCGATTATGCATTACAAGAACTGAATAATTTACATGTTGATCCACAAACTGTTGGCGTGGAAATTTTAGCAACTGCTGGAATGCGCCTAATTCCCGATGACGCTCCTGAAATTTATAGCAAAGTAAAAAATTTTTTAGAGAATCATTATTCATTCCAAATTAGACGTGTCGAAACAATTTCTGGAAAAATGGAAGGCTTATACAGCTGGCTAGATGTTAACTATCTTGCAAAAAATTTCCAAAACCATACTTCCACCATAGGCAGCCTTGATATGGGAGGAGCTTCCACGCAAATTGCATTCGAAGTAGAAAATAACACTCGACCAGATGATGAGACAACACTAAAAATTGATGGGCAACAATATACTATTTTTAGCAAAAGTTTTTTATATTTAGGGCAAGATCAAGCGCGACAATCAATGAATCTGCAAAATAATTTCTACACGTGCTATCCAATAAATTACAAATTCCAGGATCAACTAGGCTATTTTAATTTTGAAAATTGTAACAAAATTTATTCTAATTTAATCGCCGATAAACAAGTGCAAGAACAAATTACTTCCGTTCATAATAAAAAATTTATTGCTTATAGTGGCGCTTTTTTTGCATACAAATTTTTTAATTTGTTACAAAAGACGGATCAAAAAGATGTAACAGATCGCATTAAAGAAATATGTGAGAATAAAGATCATAATTATGATTGGTGGCAGAAGACATTTCCAAATGAACCATCTACATTACTTCCAAATTACTGTACTAATGACGTATATATAAGTAATTTATTCTATAATAACTATCATTTAGGGAATGGCAACTTAACAGTATCTGATAACATTAATCAACAATCAATTGATTGGACCTTAGGAGCAATGATTTATCAATTACTTGAAAATAGATAAAATCTGTTGAGGATTCGATAGTCCGAGTGAAATTATCAATAGATACTAAAGGAGTGCATAGTCTTGAATAACATCTACCCACAAATACAAATGCTTTTAACACAAGTTAAGGCTAATACACCTATTGCACTCATCATGGTGTTGAGTCTATGGGCTATACATTTTGTTAATTTTATTCTCGGATATCGACTTAACTTTCTCGGCGTTTATCCTCGGCATTTATGGGGATTAATTGGAATCCCTTTTTACACATTCTTGCACCGGGATTTTAATCACTTATTTTTTAATTCTATTCCATTGTTTGTGTTAATTGTTTTACTTTTAATTAATGGTATGCCGAGTTTTATTTGTGCCACAGTAACAATTATTTTACTGGCAGGAATTGCACTTTGGTTTCTAGGGCGTCCCGGTTTTCACATTGGCGCTAGTTGTCTTATCATGGGTTATTTCAGTTACCTATTGATTAATGCATATCAACACCCTGACATTATTACTGTCGTGTTAGTTTTGGTTTTCTTATACTATTTCGGTAGTTTGATAGGAAGTCTTTTGCCAGTTGAAGAAAGAACTTCGTGGGAAGGCCATATATTTGGTTTTTTAGCAGGACTAGCCGCAAATTATACTTGTCATTTACCGATGCTAATGAAATTTTTTCATGGAACTAGCATTTAACTTAAATTCCGCAATAATATTCTTCTGCTAAATTTATGTTTAATATTTCAAAAATACTGTCAATAAAAAATTAAGGAAGAAAAAAATGTCTGTATCTCGTTTTAGTTTATTCTCACTTGGAAGTTTAGCTGTTTCAGCTATTCCATCTTTTGCCGAAGCAGTTGTTGAAGCAGCTACAAAATCTGCTTTACAAGCTGCTATAGATGCTGAAAATAAAGCTATAGTTGACAACGTTACTCAATTTGCATCGACCGTGGTGTTAGCTTTAGGGGTTACTGTTGTACTTGAAGTTATTTGGTATCAATTTACAGGTGACGTTATTCCTTTTCCTGAACATCTTCTAGGTAGAGCACCAGAGGCAGAACGTCCTCAAGATCAAGGCAATAGAAACGCAGGAAGAGGTTTGGGTTTCATGCGAGATCAAGGCTATAGAAAGGACGACGGAGGTTTGGGTCTCACAGACAGTTTAATGGAGATCGGTCGAAAGTTAGCACATTAAAGAACTCATATAAGCTGTTAACAATTCAAAAGATTGCGACAGAAACTGTCGATCTTCGTGAACTATCAATCTTTGAGAACTATCGATCTCCGATCATCATAGCCGAGACATAGAAGATCGTTGGTTTCTGGGCAGCCTACCGAATTGTTAACACCCTAATAACACGAGGATAAAAACATGCAAATTCGTCAATTTGATGAAAAAATGGGTAAACAAGAACGTATAGAAGTCTTGAAAGATCTCAGAAATAAAATCCTTGAAAACAAACAATTTAGTGAAATGAAAAAAAGTCTTTTATTGTTAGTTTTAAATTATGCTGATGAGTCTCTAACAGGTTTCATGACGATACATTTAGATAAAAATCGTTTTATAGAAATTAAAAACATTTTTGCAATGACGAATCTGCGGGATAATGATTTTTTACATTATATCGTCAATCAACTCGCTGCTATTGGAGATTTTTCCAGTCGTTTCAAAACAATGGTACTTCCGACTGCCATGAACTATCTCCGTGAACAAGTTATCAATACTTTTGAATTCAGTGACAGGAAAAAAAATATTTTGCTACAAATACTCATGTGTGCGGATGAATGTTATCGGTTTGTAGCAATAAAAAATAAAATTTTTTCCATGACTGATTTGGACGATATTCATTTCATGCAATATGTTGTCAATGAATTGTCAGCGATCGAATGTCCTGTTAGTAAGCTTAAAACTTGGGTTCATTCAAAAGCTTTGGAAGAGAGAGATACTTTGCTCAATCCAAGAATTCAAATGATAAGAAAAGTGTTTTTTACAGGTGCACTTTGCGCATTGTATTCTGGTGATGTGAAATTGGTGTTGGGGATTTTATTAGGCTCTTTATTTGCTCACTCGATTGCTGAGAGATGTTTGCAAAATACATTAGAAAAAATTATAAGTGATAGAGAACTGCAAGGTCTAGTCCCTCAAATTGGCGATGGATTAGATGCGGTTCTGACTAATGCTTCAAACATTTCTGAAAGACTACTTAATGCGGGTGCAAGCCGCCTTCTGTTACTGGGAAATCGAGTAGCAACACATCTTGAAAGACAAGTTCATGAGGAAATGAAACAGCAACCAGCTTTATTGGATTCTTCCATGAAACATTTACCAGGAGCACCCGGCGGTCCAAAATTAAGTTAATTATCATCTACATTTTAGGAATAGTAATTTCGAAATTAACTTTGCAGGTTAGATTTAAGACCGCTACTATAACACGAAGCCCAATATAAATATTGGGTGGCGTAAATTTTGCATGGAAATTCAGTTTCCATGCAAAATCTATTATATTGAAGGCTACCTTTATTGACTGAAGTTAAGTTTTTTATCTTAAACCAAAGGAAGGTTGAGTTTCTTCTTTTTGTTCATCCTGTGCTTCTACAACACTGATTTCAAGACACTTAATTCCAGCGACTGCACCATTTGGCTTAATAAAAGTTGTTTCAGCAGGAAGTTTCATTATTTGAAATGTTAAACTTGCCATCATCATGGTAAGTTCAATATCAGCTTTGTTTTTTTGAGCTTGTTCTTTAAGAGTTGGAATATCTTTAAGGATATCTTCAGCTTTTTCAATTTTGGAAATTTCTTTGATATTGTATGGTGTTAGGAAATTTTTCAATAAAGCATTAAATTGATTTGCAGGGGCTACAATATTGTGTGTGCGATCAAATAGAATGCATTGCTCACCTAGTTTATCAAAATCAGCTAAAGAAGAACCTTGTTTTAATGAGGAAATATCACCAATTAAAACAACAGTACGAGTTTGAAAATCGTTTGGATTTCCACTTGGCCCCATTCCTTTTGTTTCTATGATATTTACATTTTTGCAGCCCGCTTCAAAAAGTTTTAAAGCTGCATAATGACTCATTGCTTGATGTTCGCCAACACCGGTTTCTGCTAAAGTTAGGGATTTGAGTACATCGTTATCTTTTGCCATGCTATCGGCATAGCGTCTCATGCCATGTAAAAATTTCATATAACCAAGTAAATGTTCAATTTTATCTTTGCCGAATTTTTCTTTATATTCATCTATTTTTTTTGGTTCGAAAAAAGGTAATTGATCTTCGGAAATATAATCGTTAAGACAGACCAAATTCTCTTGCATGTCTTTTAAAATTGCTTTAGCAATTTCCATTGGTTTTATTTCTTTGAATTCTTTTGATGGGCTAGCTGGTTTTCTGAACAACATTCGCATGAATCCTTATAATTGTTTTTTAAATAAAGCGAACGAATGATACATAAATTGGTAAAGAATGATATCTATTTTTCATGCTAAATTTGACAGTTTTGTATGCGATATTGAACAAGCTTTGATTTTGACAATCATCTACCTTGCATAATACAATTCTGATCAAATTATAATTTAACGAGGAAGATATGAGTCGTGTTAGATTTTATGTGTTCCGTTCAAATTCTAATTCTATAAAAAAAACTGGCAATGTTAAATTTCACATGCCTACTCCAGTTTCTATTTCAACTTTAGATAAACAAAAACAAACTGAAAGCAAATCGGTTAGGGAGACAATGGGCCAGCGGTGCGGGACCTTTTCAAAACTTACGCCGAGCAAAAACTTCAGCCCCATGCTATCACGCCGGGGGGTTCAGCCACAGAAGATTGCCTGCGTGATTCTATAGCTTATTAATAACATCCAGCTTAATTTCTTGAGCTGAGTAAATTTCAACTGATTTGCTTTGGTTTTTTTTAAGTGATTTGTTTTAATTCTTTTTCAAGTGATTTTTTTTAATCTTTTTTCAATTGATTTGCTTTCAGCTTTTTTCAATTGGTCAAATATTTAAGCAGGTTAAAGCTAAAAATTTATGCAACAAAAGCTTCAATTTCGTTCCAATTGGATGGTAGGAGAAAAAAATTCCGAAATTCGTTACAATAAGCGCTGGTATAAGGTTTAAGGTAATAATGTGGACAATTCACGTGACGTTTTTTTTCTTTCCCAAGCGCTAGATCTTGCCAAGATCCGCCGAGGTTTTTGCGCACCCAACCCTTCGGTTGGGGCAGTGATTGTTCAAGAAGGGGAAATTGTAGCCACGGGATATCACATGGCGGCAGGACAGCCTCATGCTGAAATTGATGCGTTGCAAAAACTAAAACAATCTCTTCCTGAATCCACGGTTTATAGTTCGCTGGAACCATGTTGTCATTGGGGAAAAACGCCGCCTTGTACGGATGCGCTTATTAAAGCTGGTGTAAAAAGAGTAGTCTATGGTTTTCAAGATCCTAATCCAAAAGTAGCTGGGAAAGGGGAGGCGGCGTTAGTTGCTGCGGGTATTCAATGTCAACATCTTCCTTTGCCTGCAATTGATGATTTTTATGCGAGTTATAGACATTGGCAACAAACCCATAAACCATTTATTACTGCAAAAATTGCTATGACTTTAGATGGAAAAATCGCCACAAAAGATAGTCAGCCAATTCAAATAACAGGAAAAGAGTTAAAAGAATTTACCCATCGAGAACGTAAAAACAGTGATGCAATTTTGACCACCATTAAAACTATCTTATATGATGATCCTGAGTTAAATGCTCGTATTCAAGAGGATACGATTGCCAAACCCCTTTATATTTTAGATAGTGATTTGAATTTTCCTCCGCAGGCTAAAGTATTCAAGACAGCCACTTCATTGACTATTTTTCATGCGAAATCAGCTTCGATAAATCGACAGCAAGAATTAAGCGCATTAGGAATACGCTGCGTCCCCTTAGATGAAAGTCACCCTTTAACATCAGAACAAGTTGAAAAAGGTAAGCCTACCTACTTAAATCTTAATCAAGCTATTGAGGCCATAGGCAAAGATGGGGTGCATGATCTGTGGGTGGAAGCAGGAGGGATTTGTTTTTCTGCCCTAGTAAAACAAAATTTAGTCCAGCGGGCTTTAATTTATATAGCTCCCTGGACGTTGGGAGAAGGGCTCCCCGCTTTCCCAGCCGATTTTGATTTGCGATTACGTCGTATCCATTGGCAACCATACGGGAATGATGTTTTATGTGCGATAAATTGGTAAAATAACTACTTTAATGCAGGGTTTGTTGACAATTGTAGAACAACAGCCCGTATAACTATTCACTACAAAACGAGTATACATCATGTTCACGGGTATTATTGACCATTGTGGAAAAATTGCGCAGATCGAGTTGCTACCACAGGGATTGAAGATATGGGTCAAACATAGCTTTACTGATTTAGAAAACGGTGAAAGTATAGCTATTGATGGTATCTGTCTCACAGTTGCCTCTTTTCAAGATGAAATATTTTGTTGTGATATTTCCCCTGAAACTTTAAAAATCACAACTGCCAGAGATTTCAAAGTTGATCAACAAGTCAATTTGGAACGTGCTCTACTTCCGACTACTCGTATTGGGGGGCATTTTGTAATGGCGCATGTGGATCAAATTGTCCATATAACATCGATTCGTTTGTTCAATGATTTCGTTGAAATGACATTTCAGGGAATAAATTCTTTTTCTAAAAAATACTTGGTTAAAAAAGGAAGTATTGCAGTTAATGGTGTGAGTTTGACCATTAATGAACTCACAGACGATGGCTTTATGGTCATGCTAGTACCTCATACATTAGAACGTACCAATTTGAAAAAATTGCGTAAAGGTGATTTTGTAAATATTGAATTTGATACGTTAGCAAGAATGGTGGCCAAGCAAATAGAAAATTTACATATAGAGAATTTACAAGTGGAAAATTTAAATAATGTAAAATTACAGATAGAGAATGTAATAGTATGAGCGAATTTATCTCCATTGAAGAAGCCCTGATAGAACTTCGCCAAGGGAAAATGATTGTTTTGGTCGATGATGAACATCGTGAAAACGAAGGCGATTTGGTAATAGCTGCAGATAAAGTTACACCAGAAGCTATTAACTTCATTGCAAAACATGCACGCGGCCAAATTTGTTTAGCACTGCATGAAGATATTATTGAACGTCTTCGCATTCCTCTCATGCCAGAACATAATAAACTTCCTAATCAAGCGACTTTTACAACTTCTATAGAAGCAGCTTATGGAATTACTACTGGTGTCTCAGCACACGATCGTGCGCATACAATCAAAGTTGCCGTCGATCCCAAATCCACTGTAAATGATATCTCCATGCCAGGACATGTTTTTCCTTTACGAGCACGGAAAGGCGGTATATTGGAACGTCCGGGTCATACAGAAGGCAGTGTCGATTTAGCAAAATTAGCGGGATTACAACCTGCAGCAGTTATTTGTGAAATCATGAATGATGATGGTTCTATGGCCAGATTAAATGATTTGCGTCAATTTGCCAAAGTACATGATATTAAACTGGTAGCTGTGAATGATTTAATTACCTATCGCTATGCACAAGAATGTAATATCAAAGAAGCTGCCAGTTCCGCTATTGCATTGAAACACGGTTCTGATTTCAATATTAAAGTGTTTCAAGATGAACATACGAACTCTGAACATGTTGCATTAATCCACGGGCAACTTGATCCAACCCTGCCTACTTTGGTGCGAATTCATTCTGAATGTTTTACAGGTGATGTGCTCGGATCATTGCATTGTGATTGCGGTGAACAATTACAATTAGCGCTTGAGCAGATAACTTCAGAAAAAAATGGCATACTTTTATACATGCGCCAAGAAGGTCGTGGGATAGGTTTGGTAAACAAAATAAAAGCGTATGAATTGCAATCACAAGGTTTTGATACTGTTGAAGCGAATAATCAATTAGGATTTGTCGCTGATCAAAGACATTATGGTATGAGCGCGCAAATTTTACGCTATTTGGGAATAGAGAAAATCCGCTTATTGACTAATAATCCTGGCAAAATCGAAGACTTAAAACGATTTGGTATTCAAGTTCTGGAACGTTTACCACTTGAAATTCAACCCAAAAAAGAAAATCTTCAGTATTTGAAAACGAAGCGTGATAAATTAAGACATTTATTAACACTATAATTCTGAATTCGGCAGTTTAGCT
>JANWKO010000126.1 GCA_025451335.1 Gammaproteobacteria bacterium | reverse complement strand
AATCAAAGCCCAAAAAATCGCAGATTCACGTCCAGCACAAAAACTGTCAACTGACCTTCAGTAAAATTATTTTTACTTTTACAACAGTATTCCATTTCTTAAATATGAATCAAGAGAAACGATTTCTCCATTAATTTTTGTTTCCTTTATTCCTGCTTGCAATGCTCTTTCTTCTCTCGCTAGTGTTTGTTTATCTTCTTGGTTCCATACAACTTGGATAAACTTTTTTTCTCCTTTCGGAGTTTGAATTAAGAAATCAATTTCATAGCGATCTTTTGTTAAAAAATAATTTATTTTACAACCACGTCGTCGCAAATCCAAATAGATAATATTTTCAAATAATCTGCCAAAATCATTTTCATAATCTAAAGTCAAAGACCTAATCAGGCCCGAGTCAATCGCATATATTTTTTTAGGATTAGTTTTTACTTTTCGAATAGATTTATCATAAAGCTCGACTGAAAAAGTTAGATACGCATCTTCAATATGATTAGCATAATCATATAAGATATCTTTCCCAACTGAATAACCTTGACTTTTTAAATCATTATAAAATTTATTTATTGAAAATGGCTTACCAATATTATAGATCATGGATAATGCCATATATTTAATTATTGCAGGGGTTTTTATATTGTGTCTTTCTATTATGTCCCTATATATAACAATATCAAGATATTCCTGCAATGTTTGCTGTCTTACATCGGGACTAAATGCAGTAACTTCAGGAAAACCTCCTTCAGATAAATACAAATTAAAAATTTGATTCAATTTGTCCTGAGTTTTTTTATCATAAAATTCTTTTTTGATTTCAATTTGCTTTGATCTGATAAATTCATTAAAACTATAAGGCCATACCTCAGTAGCTAACGATCGACCTCTCAAGCTTGTCGCAATTTCTTTGCTTAAAAGTTTGGCTGAAGAACCAGTTAAATAAAAGTCTGCTTCTTTTGTATCATACAAACGTCTGATGACCAAAAGCCATTCATCCACATTCTGAATTTCATCTAAAAATATATAGCATTTTTTTTCATGATTTTCTGGATAAAGTGTATAAAATGCTTCTACTAATTTCGCTAACTTTTGCGGATTCAAAGGCAATAATCGATCGTCTTCGAAATTTATATATAGTATGAAAGTTTTATTAATACCATCGCTGAGCAAATTCAATATCTGTTGGTACATTAAATAACTTTTTCCAGTGCGACGCATTCCTATAGCAACTCGAATTTTATTCGGCGCATCTGGAAATTTTGCTTCTCTTGGCACTAAGTCTTTAAGACGAGATAATTTATCGTGAAATTCGCCTAAAAGTACTTGCAGCAAAGCCTTTTCTTCCATTTTGCTTCCTTTCTTAAAGGATGGTTTATTTAACTTCTTGTATTTCAATAAGGATAGCTTAGCACATATCTTTCCTTACAATAAGGAAAGTTTTTCTTCATTTAGACAATCTTTAATCGAATCAAGCCTGACTAAATCAAGTATTTACTAGCAGAGAAGGCTATCAATCTGATTAATAACAATTTTTAAAGTCATTGCAATATAGCCAAGGTTAAAAAATTACATGACAAATTCACGCTCAAACTTTAAAACCAATGGAAGCTCTTTTTGAATGGCCATATTTTTTGGTAAATAGACCTGTAAGTCATTCCAAACTTTCTTGGCAAATTCGATAAAAGCATTTTAGGATTTAATGAGGTACAGAATATTCTGTATAAGCTTGGCCTCGTATTGAACTATCCCAAGCTGTTCCTTTTGCTTCACTTACTCCTTCCCAAATACCATTGACATATTGACCAGGAACCAACGCATCTATCTGCAAATGTAAGTCGATAGAATGGATATCCAGTTGATATTTCAATGGTGTATGTTGACCGGGCAACGATTCTCTTGGTTGATAAATAAAATCATTTTTAAAATCGAAAATATATTTTCTGCTATTATCCGGCATAATGATATTAGCAGATCCACGGATAATTTCTTTTGTTTTGGGATCTAATATATTACCCAATAAAATATCCATACCATTTTCTAACTGAATACTGGCCCACATCCATTGATATCGCCAAGGAAGAATCACGAAATCTCCCCATTGATGATCCATCCACGACAAACTTTTTACTGGATCTATTTCAAAAAATTCATTACCAATTTTTATATAGCCTAAAGTTGTTAATCGCGTATAGGTGTAATAATAACTATTTGTCCCATCACCCATGTCAATTAAACCCGTTTGCTGAACGAATAATGGCTCACGCAGAGGAGTTAATTGCATAGAATATTCAATCTGAGGACCTTGCTCTGTTTGAGTTAACCCTTCCATGAAAAATGAGTTTTGATTTTTTCTTAAACTAATTTCTTTGCCAAACGTAACGTTAAGATCTTGGGTAGATATGGAAAATGAATTATCTAGAATAAAAAATGTCTTTCCATATACTTTTTTGTTATCAATATCAGTTATTTGTATCGAAAACTGCGGAACGATTTTTGTTTTACCCCTTTCATCCCATTTTAAATAGTTATAACTCAAATAATACCCCAATTGTCTTCCTGATTTTGATGTCAATTTTCCATTGTAATACCACCATTCACTCATGGTGTTCACTGGGTAAGCTGCATTTTCGTAATGAGCCGCCTCATCGCGAGGAAAATTAATTGGATGGTATGGCAAATTCGCCCATGCCGACAGACTTGTTATATAAACGAATCCCGTCACAATTAATATTTGTAATTTTTTAAACATAACATCTCCAAGTCCTGTTAACAATTCTAATTAGTCTAAATTAATTGGGGTCAAGTCTTGGAAGTTGACCAATACATTCGTCGACTTTCAATACTTGCCCCCAATCCTTACCAATCATTATTATTTTATTGTGCTCTCAGTAGTCGCCTGTCCTCTAATAAACTCGCCATTATATGTTCCTTGCGCTTCACTCACACCTTCCCAAACATCATTCACATCTTGTCCTGGTACCAATGATTTTAAATTTAGCTTTAAATTAATGGATGGTATATTCAAATCATATTCTTGCGGGTATTTATGGCCTGGTGGAATGCCATGATCAACATAATCAAAATCTTCATGACGAGTTAAGTGAATTCTCGAATCATCTGGCATGACAATATTCACCCATTTGGTCATGGGTTTATGTGTGATTTTATCCATAATAACTGCTAAATCTAATTCAATGCCATTTTCTAATTGCACACTTGCCCATTGCCATTGATTCCAAGGTGCGACAATAAAGTCGCCCCACTGATGATCCATCCAGGATAAACTTTTCTCAGGATCGATTTCAAATTTTTCATTTCCAATTTTAATATAACCATGCATTTGCATGTGTGTATAGGAATAATAATAACTGTTTGTTTTATCCCACATATCAACTAAACCTGTTTTGCCGGCTAACAACGGTTTGCTCTTTGGAATAAATTCTAGTGAATATTCTAGAGTAGGTCCTTGTTCGGATTTCACCACACCGCTTGCATGATGAGTAGCGCCGATTTTTTGTAGCATGATTGAATCAGTTAGTGCGATGTGCAAATCTTTAGTCGAAAAATATGTATATTTATTATCACAAAATATTCTATTGCCATATACTCTTTGCTTATCTATATCGGAAATTTGAATATGGTATATCGGAACAATAAGCGGCTTACCATCCACTACAATCTTAGTATAGGAATAATTAATATAAAAACCGAATTGCCTACCTTTATCAGAAGTTAATTTTCCATTGTAATACCACCATTCACTCATTGTACTCACTGGATAAGGAACATCCGTCAAATGTGCAGCTTCGTCGCGAGGAAATTCAATTGGATAATATGGCAAATTTGCTAATACGGCTGAACTTGTCAACATTGAAAAAGCGGCTGTAAATGAAGCTAGAATATTTTTTTTCATATAACTCCTGTGAAAGGTCGAATCTTGACTGTTATCCAAGAACTGGAAAAATTGGGTTCAAGTCTTGATTGTCGACTAATGCATTAGTCAACAGTCAAGACTTGACCCCAGCCCCGCCAACTTCGGCAAATCCCCACGATTTCCTAATGCGTATCTCGCGAAGAAACTTTTAAGGAAGGAAACTCGATCCGTGAAATTCAATCCAAAACTACGAAAAGTTTTTACCAATGTTTTATCGCTCATAAATAAAGATTTCAACATTTCTACCATTGCGAGCATAACCAAATTATCGCCTTTACGCCACCGTTCATAGCGTCGCAACGTTGTCATGCTGGCATAATTACGATTTTTATTAACAGCATCGACTATTGTTTCTACCAAACAAAGCGCATCCAGCAAACCCAAATTACCACCTTGACCAGCTAATGGATGAATGGTGCGCGCCGCATCGCCTATCAAAGCTATATGTTCTTTCACATAATTTTTCGCATGACGCATTTGTAATGGAAAATGATAACGTTTATCAATTTGAATTATTTCACCTAATCTATTTTCTAACGCATCACGTAAAGTGTTACGAAACGCAACTTCATCCATGGCAAGTAATTCATTTGCATGCTCTGGAACAGTAGACCATACAATTGAAGAAGTATTTGGATTTTGCAAAGGTAAAAACGCCAGCGGGCCGGTTTTTAAGAATCGCTGCCAAGCAGTAGCTTGATGAGACAACTCAGTTTGAACTGTCGTAACAATAGCTGTGTGATTATAATCATGCGTCTTCATTTGCACATCAATTTGATCACGCACCCAAGAATTCGCACCGTCAGCTGCAATCAGTAGTTTTGCGGAATAAATTTGCTGATTTTCAGCTAATAATTCGACAACATCTTTTTTTTCACTTAATGCAATCAACTTTACCGGGTGAATAAAATGGATATTTTCATGTTGTCCAAATACTTCATGCAAACTCGTTCTGAGAACACTATCTTCTATTATAAATCCCAATGCTCGCTCACTCACTTGCGCGCAATCAAATTCAATTTTACCCGCGCCTTGCTCTTCCCATACATG
The DNA here is from genome assembly GCA_025451335.1 of Gammaproteobacteria bacterium. Classification (GTDB taxonomy): domain Bacteria; phylum Pseudomonadota; class Gammaproteobacteria; order DSM-16500; family DSM-16500; genus JAJPGW01. The sequence continues at coordinate 6,524 of JANWKO010000126.1, read as the reverse complement.
CATGTGCGTGTATGGGCTAATCCGTTTGTTACGAATCTTTTCCCAAACATTCAAATTAGAAAAAATGCGTTGCGAAGCCAATGAAATGGCACTGACACGAAAATCATATTTTTGATCTTGCCAATCTGTGGTAATAGATTTCGCATCCAAAATAGCAATATTTAGTGAGGTATTTTGTGCTAGCGCCAACGCAGCAGCAGCGCCAACAATGCCGCTACCTATGATGATGATGTCATATGAAAATGAGGTCAAATGTCTAATCTCTTAAAAAGGCAATACTAAATCAGGCTTTGCCGCCAATAAATTTTCACGGAAAAGATTTTTAATTTTTTCCAAAACAGCTGTTGTTTCTGCTTCGAATCGCAACACTAAGCAAGGCGTCGTATTTGAAGGTCTCACCAAACCCCAGCCATCAGCAAAATTCACACGCATGCCATCAATCGTTAGTAATTGTGCAGCAGCAAAATTGGCATTAGCAATCAATTGCTGCATCAGTAAAAATTTCTCTTCGTCAGAAACATAAACTTTTAATTCCGGCGTGTTAACACTATTTGGAATGGTGTTAAATAAAGTATGACTGTCGGTTTCTTGTGCAGCTAAAATTTGCAACAAGCGAGCCCCTGAATAGATTGCATCATCAAATCCATACCAGCGATCTTTAAAGAAAATATGCCCGCTCATTTCGCCCGCTAAAGCAGCTTGTGTTTCAGCTAATTTGGATTTAATCAGCGAATGACCTGTTTTCCACATAATCGGTTCGCCGCCAGCCTCACGAATGATTTTTTCTAAATGATATGTGCATTTCACATCATAAATAATTTTTGCACCGGGTCTTTCCGCTAACAATGCTTTAGCAAATAACATTAATTGTCGATCAGGCCAAACGATTTCGCCTTCGCTGGTTACCATGCCTAGACGATCCCCATCGCCATCAAAAGCCAAACCGACATCCGATTTTGTTTCGCGCACAACGCGAATTAAATCTTGCATATTTTCGATTTGACTTGGATCAGGATGATGATTAGGGAAATTACCATCGACTTCACAAAATAATTCATGTACTTCACAACCCATACGACGAAATAAATCAGGAGCAATTTTGCCTGCAACACCGTTGCCGCAATCAATGACAATTTTTAGAGGACGCGCGAGTTGCGCATCATTTACTACGTGAGAAGTATAACGTTCAACAATATCAAGTTGAGATAACTCGCCAGGCTTTACGCCTGATATAGATAACGGATTTTTAGCTAATCGATATAAATTTTGAATCCCTTCTTCTGCCAGCGTTTCCCCTGCTATCATAATTTTCAAACCATTATATTCAGGAGGATTATGGCTACCTGTTAACATAACACCCGAACGGGTATCAAGAACATAAGTCGAATAATAAAGCAGCGGTGTAGGCACAAGACCAAGATCAATGACATCACATCCTGCTGCTAACATCCCTTTACTTAGTGCTGCAGACAAAAAAGATCCCGACAACCGCCCATCTCTTCCCATCGCAATACGTTTTTCACCTTTTTCTTTTGCCATTATTCCTATTGCATGTCCAATAGCAAATACACTGTCTTCTGTGAGATTTTTATTTACAATCCCACGAATATCGTAGGCACGAAAAATGGATGGATCAATTGTTGTCATATTCATTCCAGCCTATATTTTTAATTTTTTCCTGAATGCCCAAAACCGCCCATACCACGCTCAGAAGGTTTAAATTCTTTCACTATATCAAAATGCGCTCGCACGATTGGTAGAAAAACGAGCTGTGCAATTCTATCGCCTGGCGCTATGGTAAACAAATTCTGACCACGATTCCAGCAGGAAATCATGAGCGGACCTTGATAGTCTGCATCAATCAAACCAACGAGATTACCTAATACAATGCCGTGTTTATGACCCAATCCAGATCTAGGCAAAATAACCGCTGCTAAATGTGGATCAGCAATATGAATAGCAATCCCGGTTGGGATCAATTGTGTTTCACCTGATGATAGCTCGATGGGTTTGTCTATGCATGCGCGCAGATCAAGCCCAGCAGAATCTGGAGTTTCATATTTTGGTAAAGGGAATTCCATACCTATGCGTGAATCCAGAATTTTAACTTCGATAGGTACATATTTATTCATTTGATGATTTTTAAGCATTGGCTCTAATCTTTCTTCTATCATATTTTCTCCTAATTTATTTTATTAAAAAAACTTCCAATAAATTTAATCAACTCTCGCGCCAATTTTTGTTTCGACATTTTTGCAAACTCTTGTTTTCCGTCTTTCCATAAAACTGTGACTGCATTTTCTTCACTACCAATTCCCACACCCTCGCCTACTTGGTTAGCAATGATCATATCTAAATTTTTATTCATCAATTTTGCTTGCGCTTTTTTTTCTAAATCTTCAGTTTCAGCGGCAAAACCTATAACAAACGGACGCGGCGAAAGCTTTGCCACATTTGCCAAAATATCAGGATTGCGCTCAAGCTCAAGCGTTAATTTTTCCGCTGTTTTTGCAATTTTTTGTGAAGCCGTAGTTTTACAACGATAGTCTGCGACTGCTGCTACACTTAAAAAAATATCGCACTCTTGCATTTCTGCCATAACGGCAGCAAACATATCTTGTGCGCTTACCACATCGATTACTTTCATGCGCGCAGGCTTGCTTAAACTCACTGGACCACTGATAAGAGTCACTCGCGCACCTGCTTCAACTGCAGCCTCCGCTAACGCATAACCCATTTTTCCAGAGCTGGCATTGCTAATAAACCGCACTGGATCAATTGCTTCATGGGTAGGTCCAGCAGTTATAACAACATGTTTTCCGGCTAAGCTTCCTGATACAAAAATTTGCGCTAATCGATCAACAATATCTAACGGTTCCAGCATGCGGCCAGGACCAACATCTCCACAGGCTTGACTGCCTTCCGAGGGACCAAGAATATGTATTCCTTTTTCACGTAACGCTTGCACATTATTTTGAGTAAGCGTATTCTTCCACATTCCTTGATTCATGGCCGGTGCCAATGCAATTGGTGCTTTTGCCGCAAGGCATAGTGTTGTCAGTAAATCATTTGCCTCGCCTTTTAATAATCTCGCCATAAAGTCAGCCGTCGCTGGTGCAACTAGGATAGCATCTGCCCAACGCGCTAATTCAATATGCCCCATCGCTGCTTCTGCTTTTAAATCAAATAAATCTTCATGAACGGGATTACCGGACACAGCTTGCATGGTAAGTGGCGTAATGAATTCTTTAGCATGATCAGTCATTACAACTCGTACTTCCGCGCCGACTTCGCGCAAACGCCTCACTAAGTCCGCACTTTTATAAGCAGCAATGCCACCGGTCACACCGAGGAGAATTTGTTTATTTGCAAGGAATTGTTTCATTAACCCATCATCCTAAATTCAGCACTCAGTTTACTGCGAATGCATACCTACTTTTACTATGTATGCCGAATTTAGGATCATACTGAAGGAGTTACTCTATGACAATCGCCAATTGGCCCCTTTCCGAACGCCCGAGAGAAAAGCTACTTAACTTGGGCCCAAAATATCTCTCTGATGCTGAATTGCTTGCCATTTTTTTACGCACGGGCATACGTGGTAAAACAGCATTGGATTTGGCTCGTGATTTATTAAGTGAATTCGGCGACTTAAAAAAAGTATTAACCGCCAATCCGCAACTGGTTTATCAAAAATCAGGAATTGGTAAAGCTAAATATGCTCTTTTAAAAGCCGCCATTGAACTTAGCCGACGCTATAATGAAGAAACCATTGATTTTGGCGAAAAATTGACAAACAGCGAAACGACCAAACGCTTTTTAGCTAGCCGTTTGCGAGATTATCCTCATGAAGTCTTTGCCTGTATCTTTTTAAATAGCCAGCATGATGTGATTGGTTTTGAAGAATTATTTCAAGGCACGCTAAATGAAGCCAATATCTACCCACGAGAGGTCGTTAAGCATTGTTTAAATCATAATGCTGCAAAAATCATTCTTGCCCACAATCATCCATCTGGAAATCCCAATCCTAGCCAAGCCGATCGACAAGTCACGCAACTATTAAAAGAAGCTTTAAGTCTTATTGATATGCAAATTCTTGACCATATTATTGTAGGAAAAAAAGACAATTTTTCTTTTGCGGAAGCTGGGTTGATATGATCCTAAATCCGGATTTAGGATCATCCTAACATTTCGAATTGTTTATTTTTAAAACAAAATAGATTAATTCGATGTGTTGAATCCGAATTTCATTCTTAATCCTTGCATGATTCTCTCATTTCTGGTATAAATCGCGACCTGCCTTTGTGCAGTTTTAGCCAGTGGAGATGAATTATGTCAAGAGTATGTCAGGTTACGGGAAAACGCCCATTAGTAGGCAATAATGTTTCCCATGCCAATAACAAAACAAAACGTCGTTTCAGCCCAAATCTTCAAGAAAAGCGATTTTGGCTAGAAAGTGAACAACGCTACGTCAAATTACGTATCAGTGCCAAAGGTATGAGAATTGTTGATAAACATGGCATTGAAAAAGTTATCAAAGATATCAAAGCACGCGAAAAAGGCGAGCAAGCTTAAATCTCATAGGGTATTACAATCATGCGCGAAAAAATTAAGATGAATTCAACCGGCACAACGAAAGACGGTAAAAAAACCGGCACCTTTCGTACTACAACTAAAAATAAACGTACAACAACCGAAAAGTTAAAAATGAAATATTTTGATCCCAGAGCTTACAACCCAGCAACCGGCAAAAACGGTATGCATGTTTTGTTTGAAGAAGGCAAAATTTAGTATCCCCCTACCCCTTTAAATAAAAAAACCGCTTATAAGCGGTTTTTTTATTTAATAACTTGATATCCTAAAATCTTTTCAGATTACACGATATACATCAGTCGGGACTTTTTATCATCACCATGTCTTCGTCCTTTCTTATTTTAGCTAGTTTTTCTTGAGCAGACCCAAGCCTTTTGCTAAACGCATGCATGTGTCGAGAAAAGAAAAGATGTTCGAATTTTGCAACAACCTCCAAGACTTTGTTTTCGTGGTTTTCCACCACCATTCTTGATTTAGACATTTAAATTTACCTCGTTTTGAAAAGCCGCTTATTATACATAAGGTTAAAAAATTTTCAACAATATTTACCCATTCCAAGCATCGAATTTTATATTTTGTGCTATCTTTACAAAAGACCAGTGGCTACAACGCTTCTTTGGAGCCAACAAATAAATGAAAATATGTTTTTTTAACGCAGGAAATTCAGGTATATAAAAGCGGTAAATTCACAAGACTTTAACGTATTAGGCGCGGATTAGAACGCGCCTAAAAACTGCTCTGACTTAACTGTTAAGCATTTTGAGGAACATACATTTTCAAATGTTTAACAAAATTGCGCAAACTCTCGATTCCGGTTGATTCTGCCTGTCTACACCATTCTTGTAAGGCTTCGACCAATTCTTTCTGTGTTGCTGTACCACGCGCCCAAATATTTTGGAGTTTTAAACGAAACTGATAAACAACACCTAATGCCTGATGCTTTTCGAGCATATTATCAAGTAATTGTTTTTTCGTATCATTTACTAATGATCTTTCGCGAATTAACAACGAACGCATGCGTCGTAAAACAGATTGACTCGCTTCGCTTGCACGATGCATCTCTTCTTGCAATACAGGAATAATCACATCTTTACTATAATGAGCCATTACTTGAAAACGATTTGTGATTATCGCTTTAATGGTGTCCGCATCAATAGATAATTTCCCTGGTAATAATTTCGCCTTGGGTGGAACACGTTTTGGTTTTGCCAAACCAAAAACTTGCATCATACGAATCCACATCCAACCGATATCAAATTCCCACCATTTCACAGAAAACTTTGCTGAAGTACCATAAGTATGATGATTGTTGTGTAATTCTTCGCCGCCAATAAACAATCCAAGAGGAACAACATTTCTAGAAGCATCTTGGCATTCAAAATTACGATAGCCCCAATAATGTGCAACACCATTAACGACACCCGCTGCAAAAAACGGAATCCATGCCATTTGCAATGCCCAGATAGTAACTCCGACCATACCAAAAAGAGCAACGTCGAGAATAAACATAATCAGGATACCTAAGGCACTATGTTTTGTATAAACGTTACGCTCTATCCAATCATCCGGTGTTCCTTGACCATATCGTAACATCGCTTCTTTATTACGGCTTTCTTTACGATAAAGCTCAGCACCCTGCCAAAAAACTTTAGCTATTCCTTTCACCTGCGGACTATGGGGATCTTCTGCTGTTTCCACTTTAGCGTGGTGTTTACGATGAATAGCGGTCCATTCTTTGGTGACCATCCCCGTTGTTAGCCATAGCCAAAAACGGAAAAAATGACTTGGTATTGCGTGTAAATCCACCGCGCGATGCGCCTGACATCGATGCAAATAAATCGTAACACTGGCAATTGTCAATTGTGTTAAAATCAAAATTGCAACGAGATAACCCCACCATGGTAATTGTAAAACACCGTAGGCAATGTATT
>JANWKO010000125.1 GCA_025451335.1 Gammaproteobacteria bacterium | reverse complement strand
TTATCTTGCTGTGCACTGAGTATTCCGAGTGAATCCAATACCTCAATGTCGCGTGGCTGTTTGCGCAAAAGATGTAAATAACCATGCTTGGCTGCTTCAAGTTGGCCAGTACGGTGCAATTCGCGTACAGCTGTGATATCGAGTTTATTTTTTTTCATTTCATAAGAATAACTATGCGCGCCCTTTTTCTCAATCAGTTCGTGTGAACGTATGGGGTCAGAGCTATGTTTAGGTCAGCTTGAGCTCAACAAACAGTATCAATCTATCAATAAGCTGACTTAAACATAGCTCTGACCCCATACTTCCCTTAGCAAAATCACATATCAAACTGCTATAATCTCGATCCTATTATTAGGAAACCCCATGAATATTGAAATTCAAGCTGTTAAAAAACCAATTGAAGCGACCATTATTGTTCCAGGCTCAAGAAGTATGACACATAGAGCCTTGCTTTTAGCGGCTCTCGCTGATGGTACTTCAAATCTTTCTGGCATGCTGATTAGCGAAGATACGAATGCGTTTATCACGGCACTACAGGAATTGGGGGTGTCTATTCAATTTAATGAACTAAAACGCTCTTGTACTATTGAAGGTTGCAATGGTCAATTTCCTGAAAAAAGTGCTTCTATTTGGTGTGCATCGGCAGGGACATTGGCCAGATTTTTACTGGCAGCTTGTGCTATTTCACCGGGTAAGTATTACTTTGACGCCAATCCCGATTTAAAAGATCGGCCCATGGAACCTCTTATGCGTGTATTGAGTTCTCAAGGGGCAAAATTTGATCCAAGCGATGCAAAACAAATGCCCTTCATTATTAAAGGAGTCGAGGGTATTGCAGGTGATGAAATGGAGATTCCTAACATAGAAAGAGGGCAATTTCTTTCTGCTTTGTTGATGATTTCACCTTTTGCCAAATCACTTGTTGAAATTAAATCAGAAGATACAGTGGATCGACCCTATGTTGATATGACATGTAAAATGATGGCTGATTTTGGTGTTTTGGTACGTCGTCTACATCAATCTCGTTTTCTCATTCCCGTTCCGCAACGTTATCGTGCAGAAAATTATAAAATTGAAGCGGATTTTTTAACGTCTTTTTATTTTTTTGCCGCCGCTGGAGTAACCGGTGGTCAAATAACGATTCAACCATTTGATAGAGAGAATTCTATACAAGCGGATGTGAAATTTTTGGGAAAATTAGAAAAAATGGGGTGCGAAATCATATCTGATATTAAAAGTTTCACTGTTAAAGGTCCAAATGAATTGCTCGGTATTAATTTAGACATGCGTGATTATTCCGACACGTTTACTGCTTTAATGGCAATGGCACCATTTGCAAAAACTCCCACGACAATTACTAATTTTGGCCATACAAGTGAGCAGGAGACACAACGAATCGAAACTATGCGCGCAAGCTTAGAAAAAATGCAGGTTAAAATAGAAACCGGCGCGGATTGGTTACGGATTTTTCCCAGTGAACCACGTGGAATTGAAATCGATAGCCACCTCGATCATCGAATTGCCATGGCATTTGCAATTATTGGATTACGTGTGCCGGGTGTTAAAATTAATGGCTCCGAAAGCGTTGCTAAAACTTGTCCTGAGTTTTTTGATTTGTGGCATCAGTTGGGATCTTTTTCTTGTGCGAATTCTTAAATTTACGCGGTTTGCGTCGTTTTCTTGATAAACGTGAATTGCTGGCTTCTTTAATCAAGCGTTCTTGTTCTTCGCGGTTTCCTACTTGAAATTGAGTCCACCAATCATAAAGTTCCTGTACATGCTCACCTGCTTGTTGACGCAAAACCAATAAATCATAACCAGCCCTAAATCGCGGATGTTCTAATGCACGTAACGGTCGTGATCCATGCCGTTGAGTAAATCGATGTTGTAAAAAACAAATATCGCGAATCGTAATTTGCATACGACGTGGAATAGCTAATTGTTCCGTCTGTTTTTTCAAAACAATATGTATTGCTCTTTCTACAGCAACATAAGGTGGAAAGCCTTCTGCTTCTTCACGTAACGCTTGTTCTTGTACTGGACGCCATAAAATGACAGCGAATAAAAATGAGGATGAAATCGGTTTGTCCGTTTGCAAGCGCGTGTCAGTATTAGTTAAAGCCACCTCGAGTAATTTGATGGTTTCATTCTGATGCAAAAGAGCAGCGGTTTGCGGAAAAAGTTGTTCAAATAACTTGTATTTTTGTAGCAAATGAAAAGTGTCTATGAGAGCGCCACCTTCAAATATTTTCAATACTTCTTGAAAAAGTCGGGCGGAAGAAACTTGTTGCAATAAATAACTCAGATGCGTGATGGGAGCTTCTGTTTCTGGACTGATATTTAATTTCAGTTTTCCCATAAAACGTGCTGCCCGCAATAAACGTACGGGATCTTCACGATAGCGTAGTTCTGGATTTCCTATGATTCGTAATAAGCGTGCTTTGATATCACTCATGCCATTGGCATAATCGACAACAGAAAAATCGGCGATATTGTAATATAGTGCATTAATACTAAAATCACGTCGTTCTGCATCATCTTCAATAGGCCCAAATACATTGTCACGAACAATCATGCCTTTATGCATACGGGCATCATGTTCTTCTTCTGCTTGATGGTGATGAGTACGAAAGGTGGCAACTTCAATAATTTCTTTACCAAATACAATATGTGCTAAGCGAAAGCGTTTGCCAATCAAACGACTATTTTTGAAAAGTCTGCGTATTTCTTCTGGGCGTGCATTGGTTGCAATATCAAAATCCTTAGGCGCCCGTCCTAATAATAAATCGCGCACACAGCCGCCTACGAGATAAGCGCTAAATCCTTCATTATGCAAGCGATAGAGTACCTTCAGCGCATTCGGCCTAATGGCTTGTCGCGAAATATTATGCTCGGTACGCGGAATGATAATGGGTTCAATTTTTCTTTTTTGATGGGGTTCATCTTTGGTGAAATGTTGAAAAAGCCCTTTTAACAACTTAATAATCTTCTTTATCCTCTTATCAAACTCAAATATTACCGTATAATACCATTTTTATTTTCTGATATCTATCCAATATTTGTACAATTCTTGGTAACATCTAATTTGAGGCAACGATTGTGATGCAACAGGCTCCCTTCGTCTAGTGGCCTAGGACACCGCCCTCTCACGGCGGTAACACGGGTTCGAACCCCGTAGGGAGCGCCATTAAAATCAATAGCTTGTGATCATATCTATTAACCTAAGCTAAATTTCGGTAATTTATCGGTAATATCACTGGAGCAAATTGACATTAGCTCTGTAATTAAGGGAAAAATTAAACATGATAGTTAAATGCAAATTCTAGCAATTTGTGTTGAAGTTTTATGTATAATGCGCGTTACATGGAATCTTTATAAGGAGATATTAATCTTAAAAGAGGAGATTTTTATGAAAAAAATAGCTAGTGTACTTTTTTGCTTAATTTCAATGATGACAGCAACAATTGCTTTCGCTGATTCAAAATTTGGTGAAGACATAGCTACAGCATGCGGAAAACATTTTTATGGTCGTTCGGATCAATTTATTATGAATCCTGATCAAATCATAGAGTGGGATAAAACTGGGTTAAAGGGAAAAAATGTAGTAAATTCATACTTGATAGATTTTATTCAGATTGATAAAAATAGGGGTTTATGCAAGGGTGCGGCACATATACATCCTGAACCCCAAGAACCAACTTTTAATATGGATGTCTATCGTTTTAATGATACTCTTTACCTGAAGAAAAGACCTCGAAAATAGTCTTGAAATAAGAAGGGCCAAGTTTGGCCCTTGTCATACTTTCTGTTGTTCAGGAGAAATTTTCACAAAAATATATGCTGTTGGTTTGCCTGGCATACCATTAATTTTCTCTATCCATGCCCCTGTAATTCTTCCGGTTCGCATCCAATCAAGAAAGGTTGGAAGAAGACCACGGTTAACATATCCTATATGTTGACCGTTTGCTGTGATATGAACAGCTTCCTCTTGAGTAGTTTCATTAAATTCTTTTGAAAAAATGGCTGGATCATCAATGTTAATTTGAATGTCATGATTTTTTTTGATGTGACGAAAGCCGGTGGCTTCAATTAATAGTTCACAAGCACTTTTTACATTATTAAAAGGATGAATGATTGAGAATCCATCAGTTGGCAATTTTGCGCCGGAATAACCTATAAGGGCGAAATCACTTAACTGAACGACGGGCTTGAGTCTTAATCCTTCCAAATATTGTGGAAAATCGCCTCGCGTTCGAGGAGGCAAGCGCCGCATAAAAGCATCTAAAACATTATCATAAGTTTTTGTTGTGTCTGGAAATGCCGGATATGATTCAAATCCCTTGCTCTGCGCTTTACGGAAATCTTCTGTGTTCACAAAGTATGTGAGAGTGATTTTTTCGTTTTCAGCACGGTTGAGCTCCGCAACGATATAACGTGTGCGGTACTTTTCGTCCGATGACTGCCAAGCCAACAGAAGCTTGTTTGGTTCTATGATATGCTCAATAAAGTGCATTTTATTTCTCTAATTCAACTAATAAATGCTGGTGCCGAAATTGAAGCAATTTTAGCATAAATGTAGCGCGTTCAACACCTAATCTCATTGGAATTTTAAATTCCACGAGATCATCCAGTATCGTTTTAAACGTCTCGTAGGTCACTTTCTTTAAACAATTCAACATAACTTGGCGAGTTTCAGGATACCGCTCAATAATTTTTTGAAGCATTTCAACATGCCTTATCTGTTGGCTATCAATAGTCCATTTCATGTGGTGCCAGCCTTTAGATACATACTTCATAAGATTGTCATTTTTGTCGTAATATGCAAATTTACTTGGAGAGATTTCATGCCCCATACTTGTGCCATTATCGAAAACTGGCGAGATTCGGATTTCTTCACCAATTGGATTTAAAGAGGGAAGTATCCCTACAATTATACCCCAGTTGTCTTGGTGGCGATCGGTATTTCCAATAAGTGCATCAAATACAAAAGCTTTTGCCCAATATTTTTTCCAATCTGCATTAAAAGAAAGATGCTTTTTGGGTAGATCTTCAAAAATTTGAGACACAGTTTCAAAGTTGTGTTGTTTCCCTTTTCTGCGGTCAAAATTAGGTATGTACTGCTGGCAAAAATCACCACCGGCTATGTAATCTTCGCTGTTGAGCAGCCCAATTGGACGTAAAAACCATTCTATCAAAGCGCCTGATTGATTTGTTTTGGAGTCGTATGCGACAAACGCAGGAGGTACGTCTATATCCATTTGAGTCCCTAATCGATAGGCGATAATCTCCGCCCAAAATTGTTCTGGATAGCGAGGAGAGGAAAGTTTAAAAAGATATCGATGTCCTTCTTTGAGAAAAGCAAAAGGTGCAGGTTTTGGACAATATAACAATGTTTTATCACGAGCACCTTCTGGATATTGAGCAAATTCTTCATCGCGACGCCAGTCACCTACATCAATGGGTTGGTCAGTAGCTTGGATTTCCATGTGATTGTTATCCCTTTTGTAGATGTTTTTGTGAATTTTAGTCGAGTTAAAAGTTTGGATCGAGAGAAAATGTTTCTTTAAGTGTGTTAATCAAATTCAACCTAAGCCATTATTTTAAAATCGGGAATCTTTTAATTAATAAAAATAGCGTTTATTTTTCCTATAAACCATGCTAGAAAAAGGATCAATGTTCTTTTAAGCAGTAGCTTAGAGACTTCGCATGGCTGGAGAAGGCCCCCCATTTGAAGTTTCGGTTTTGAATTCTTTTATTCTGCTAAGTATTAGCTCAGCGACCTCGCTCGGCTGGAGAAAACCCGTTGGGATTTTCGGCTTTAAATCTTTTCCGTTTTGATCGAGTATTCGAACAATGCGAGGATCATCGTCGAACGCCTCTATTCCATCGATGATAAGTTTACCGCCATTAATTTCATATGCATTCTTTGATTCAAAAAAATATATTTTATTATTGATTATAATATTTTGCATTCCACAGCAGCCGGTAACTTTAAAACCCTCGCTTTTGGAGTTGGTATCAGGACTGGGAAAAAAGAAATTAATTTGGCGACTTACTATCATGATTAACCTCATTGCGGTAAAACGGACTGTTGTTATAGAAAAGCTTTATAAGCATATTATATAATGTGTGTGATATGTGCGCAAGATTTAATATTGGCAGAACGACCGGAATGGGAAAAAACTTAAGCAAAGGAAAAGCCTAAAAAAGTTTAGAAATAAAAAACCCGCTTTTGCTAACAACTTTTTGTCTCTCACGTTGAACGCAGGACTTCGCGATAAGTAGGCTAATTAAAAAATAGCAATAATTGATAATACATGCCAGAGAAACAAGTTAGATTAGCCATTAACTTAAGTATGCAAACGTACGTACTTTTTAGAGCAAAATTAACCAACATTCTTATTTAGATGCAAACGGGTCCTAAGACCCGTCTTTAATATAATTATCTTAAAAAAGAATAAGTTGCTTATTTAGACGCAAATCTGTTTTTTTATTCTAATTCTTCTCGTTCAATAAATCCTGCAAACTATATACTTTAATAAAAGGCAATTTAACAGCTAGTGCTTTTACTCTATTTATAGCCTGTAGTGAGCAGTAGTACCATACTTCCTTAATTGAAAAATTCGTTGCATATCCTTTAAGAATCTTATTCAATCTAAGTTCACCTTTTTGAGTTAATTCAACTTCAATAGGAATTTTTTTCTGGTCAGGTAAAATCAACATGCCATCGGCGATATGTCCTTTTTTGCCAATGCCATCAATAAATTTATTTCGTTTCATGTTGCGCTCACTGATCCAGTTCGCATCAGGATATTTTTGCATTAACTTAAAATATACTTCGATAATAGTGAGCTGATGAAAATAGGTGCTCAAAGGGATGTTCATCATCGGTGGTAGCTCGGTATATCGTGCACCGCGATGGCTAAGGGAGAAAATCCCATGACGATTATGGAACAAGCGTTTATGAATCACTAACCCTGCTTTGACTAGTCGTTGCATTACTTTATAGCTACGAGGTTTTTTAATACCAAAATTTTTTTCAATCTGTGGCATTTCACAAAACCCAAATTCATTAATAAATTTCAATATCTCAATATCACGTTCAGTAATTTTCATATCAAAATCTCTATATTTTAAAATTTATTTTGTCCTGTTTTTGTTTTTCCTAGAAACTATCTAGCGAGCCGTGGGGCGGTACCCCCAAAACATGTTTTATGTAAGATTTGGATTTGTGGTGGGGGGGAACGCGCGCGGCGCGAAAAAATATTTGGGTAGGTT
>JANWKO010000124.1 GCA_025451335.1 Gammaproteobacteria bacterium | reverse complement strand
CAGGTTATTGCTCAGGGCTTGTGGTCGGTTCTAGAAAATGGCGAGAAATCAAAACGGAATTTTGATTGGAGTTACGGCGGTGGTAAATATTTTCCTCTTAATGCTGATCCCGTGTGGGAGGTTGGATATAATTGTGCGTACGGAGCTATGGGGCGCGGCGCGTTGGCGTGGGGGGCGTGGCCGGGGCGGGCTGGACGCGAGTGGGTGGCCGCGCTTTTCAAAACTTATGTCGAGCAAAAACTTCAATCCCGTGCCGTTACGCACAGGCGAGATATTCAGTCAGAGAAGATTACATGCGTGATTCTTTGATTTAAAATCGGGGTGACTGGATTCGAACCAGCGGCCCCTGCCTCCCGAAAGCAGTGCTCTACCAAGCTGAGCTACACCCCGCGATATAGATTAATAATGCCGTTCAACGACAAACTCGGTTAAATCATGTAACGCTTGACGATATGGAGAATCGGGAATATTCGTCAATGATGTTTGTGCATGATAAGCATATTGTTTTGCAGCGTTGGCAGTGTACTCGATGGCGCCTGTGGATTCAATAATCGCAAGAATAGCATCAAGGTTTTCACTGGAGCCTTGCTCAATAGCATGGCGAATAACTTCAGCTTCTACAGACGTGCCTTTTTGCAAAGCATAAATCAAAGGCAAAGTTGGTTTACCTTCGGTTAAATCATTGCCAATATTTTTTCCCATTTCTTCCGCAGATGAATTGTAATCGAGAGCATCGTCTATTAGTTGATAAGCGATGCCTAATTGCATGCCATAATTTTGCATAGCATTCATTTGATGTATGGTGTAGGGCGAAAGTGCTGTCCCTATTTGGGTTGCGACTTCAAATAATTTCGCAGTTTTGCGCCGTATAACTTCAAAATATGCTTTTTCTGTTGTATCAGGGTCGTGGCAATTGAGTAATTGCAATACTTCACCTTCAGCAATTAAATTAGTTGCATTGGAAAAGATATTCATGATTTCTAAATTTTGCAGACGGACAATTAATTGAAAAGCCCGAGAGTACAGAAAATCACCAACCAATACACTAGCGTCATTACCCCAGATAGAATTGGCAGTTTGAAAACCCCGGCGTAAGGATGAGCTATCTACAACATCATCATGCAAAAGGGTAGCAGTATGAATTAATTCAATAGCTGCAGCTAAATGAATATGATGTTGTTGGTCATGATTAAATGCTCTAGCTGTCAGTAATACTAACAGAGGGCGAATGCGTTTACCGCCGGCTTTTATTATGTACTCAATTAATTGATTAATAAAAGGTATTTCTGAGCGCAGTTCAGTACAGATAAAATGATCTGTCGCTTCCAAATCAGATTCTACAAGTGAACGTATTGAATCAAGTGGCATGTGATCTTCTTTTGTCTTTACAGAGAAGGAAATCCTAGAGTGGGCAGCTCTTGCTGTCAAGTCGAATAAAATCTAAATGTTTAATTTAATTATCTAATTTAATTGAAGATTTTATGTGTGGTTATGATTAAAATTTGTTTTCGGTTCTTCTTTAATGATTTATTCACTTATTTCTTGCATAGTGTGCTATGAATGCCCTATAATCGCACTCCTTTAAGATTATTATATGCCAAAAAAATTGGTGCTCATAAGAATCGAAGCCCAGACTAATCGGAGTGTAAGAACATGTATGCAGTCATTTCCAGCGGCGGTAAGCAATACCGAGTGAAAGAAGGTCAAAACCTGAAGGTTGAGAAATTAGTCGCTGATGTTGGTTCAAAGTTTGATATTAAAGAAGTTTTGCTCGTAGCAAATGGCGATGACATTAAAATTGGCAAGCCATTTGTTGATGGTGGTAAAGTAGTGGCTACGGTTGTATCTCATGGCCGCGGTAAAAAAATACGCATCATCAAATTTAGACGTCGTAAGCACCATATGAAACGTATGGGGCATAGACAAGATTATACTGAAATAAAGATTGAAAAGATTGCATAAAGAGGATTCGCAATGGCACATAAAAAAGCCGGTGGTAGTACGCGAAACGGCCGCGATTCAAACCCAAAGTATTTAGGTATTAAACGATACGGTGGACAAGTTATTAATGCAGGCAGCATTATTGTTCGTCAGCGTGGAACCAAATTTCATCCAGGTCGTAACGTTGGAATGGGCCGAGACCACACTTTGTATGCATTAGTTGCAGGTAAAGTCGTTTTTAGCGTGAAAGGTCCACTGAAAAAACGTTGTGTCAGTATTGAGCCTATTGCTGTTGAAGAAGCAGTAGCAGCATAACAAAAATAGCCTTTTTATAAAAAGCCTCGTTTAAATGCGGGGCTTTTTTTTAATATTATGAAATTCATCGACGAAGCAAAAATACGAGTTGAAGCAGGCAATGGCGGTAACGGCTGTTGTAGCTTTTTGCGCCTAAAATTTATGCCTATGGGTGGGCCCGATGGTGGAGATGGTGGAGACGGCGGCAGTATTTTTTTGCAAGCGGATGAAAATATTAATACTCTGGTCGATTATCGTTTTACAAAGCTTTTTAAGGCTCAAAATGGGCAAAAAGGTAGAGGGCGCAACTGCTCAGGAAAAGCAGGAGAAGATACTTCTTTACGCGTTCCTGTGGGAACGATGGTTTATGATGAAGATACGGATGAGTTGATTGCAGATTTGACGCATCATGGTCAAACAGCATGTGTTGGCAAAGGTGGTGCTCATGGTGTCGGTAACGCTCGTTTTAAAAGTAGCGTTAATCGTTCTCCCAGACGTACTATTCCTGGCCAGCCTGGCGAAAAGCGAAATTTACATCTTGAGTTGAAAGTTTTAGCTGATGTGGGTTTAGTAGGTATGCCCAATGCAGGTAAATCAACATTAATTACGGCTTTGTCAGCAGCTCGTCCTAAAGTAGCGGATTATCCTTTTACCACGCTACATCCTAATTTAGGGGTGGTTCGTGTATCGCGGCATCGTAGTTTTGTGATGGCTGATATTCCTGGTTTAATTGAAGGCGCTGCAGAAGGCGCTGGATTAGGGATCCAATTTTTAAAGCATGTGATGCGTACAAAATTATTATTCCATATGGTAGATGTCTTGCCACTTGATGGTAGTGATCCTGTTCAGCAAGTCCAAGCGATTACACAGGAGCTGGAAAAATTCAGCCCTGAGTTAATGGAAAAAGAGCGTTGGCTAGTATTGAATAAGATAGACTTATTACCTGCAGATGAAGTGGATGCAAAATGTGATGATATTGTTAATCGATTGGGTTGGACAGGCAAGGTATTCAGAATCTCGGGCTTAAGTCATGCCGGTACTGAGGCGCTAGCTAGGGATGCCATGAACCAGTTGGAAAAAGAGAAAGAATAAAAAAACAACCCGAATACCTAAAAAGATTTTCGGGTTTAGTTTAGTAATGAATGGTCAGATTATTCAGCTGACTTAGCTTTAGCTGATTTACCTTTCGCTTTGGTTGCAACAACCGCACCTTCTGTCATTTTTCTGAGTTGGGCAGTTAATCGACTTTTATGACGCGCAGCCTTATTCTTATGAAGCAGACCCTTGTTAGCCATGCGGTCAATAACTGGGACAGCGGCTAGCAAAGCGTCTTCAGCTTGTTTTTTATCGCCAGCGGCGATAGCTGAATTTACCTTTTTGATATATGTACGTACCATAGAACGCAAACTTGCATTATGTTGTCTGTGCTTTTCTGCCTGACGGGCACGTTTTTTAGCTGATTTAATATTAGCCAAGGGATTCCTCCAAAAATCTTCTCTGTAAAACGAAAGGCGCTAATATGCCGGGTTCTTTGTCAATTGTCAATTTTTATAACGAGATGTTAATGCGAAATCTTTCTTTTTCATGGCGGAAATTTATTTTCTTATTTAAATTCAATGGCTTGAAAAAAAATAAGTAATGTTTTCCTTGCTATAATTACTACAAGGATTGGGCCAATTGTAGTAATTCGTAGCGAGGTATGAATTATGTTTAATCGTTTTACTTCGGCCGTTAGTAATCTGTCCTCGCGAGTTGCGAAAGGATTTTCAGATTTCAGAGACTGGTTAGGTAACACTGACCAGAGGTGGGATAAGCCTTCAGGTGTTAGCAAATTTTTTGGCGGAATTTTAGGAGGGATAGGAGGAATGTTTGGTGGGGCAGCGACGGGCGTTGCGCAGGGATTTGTTGCTGGTGTTCTCGGTTATTTTGGTAGTGCCACTGCGTTCTTATTTTCGGGAGATGTAGGAGGATTTTTGCTGGGAATAGCAATGTTTGCTGCTGCTCCACTTTGTCTTGTATCAGGGATGGTAGTGGGAGGGATGTCTGCGATTTGTGGTGCTCTTCAAGGCGGATGGAATGGTATGTTAGATGGTGCTGAGAATGGAATGTGGGCTAATGGTTTTGGATTCAGACAACTTGCTAAATCTTTTTTTACAAATACTGTAGGTCCTACACTTAAATGGAGTGCTAGATTGATTGGTTATGAAGCTAAAGGCAATTATGCAGACAACTATGGCAAAATCAAGCCACTGTATAAAAAGGATGATGTGCGACAAAGTGCTCCAGAAAGAAATCCCCCTGAGAAAATAGAATTAAAAGAACAAAAACAGACTCAACAGACTCAGTCTCAAGCTGTGTCACAACATCCTCAACATCAAGTTCATCAAATCCATTACATTCACTTGCCGCAGCCTCCACAGGGTTCCCCGAGTGCTCAAAGGTCTTCTGGATTGAGTGGGTTACCAAGAGCTGCAATGGCTTCAGAGAGTGAATTAGGGGAGCCTGCCTACGGCAGTTCTTCATCCTCAAATCCAACGGCTCCGTTACCAACAGGCCCAAAAAAAGGATACAGTGCCTTACCACCAGGTGCTTTGGCGCGAGATAGTGATTTAGAGGAGCCTTCCTATGGATCAGCAAGAACTACCAGTACTTCATTCCAATCTCAGCCACAAACCGCAGCGTCGCATGATATTAAAGCTCATCGAGATCCATCTCCAAAGCCACAGCAGCAATCAACGGATGGTGCTTCTCATTCTCAGCATAGACGAAAACATTGAGTTTTTTCCAAAATACTGACCAAAATCTCGAGAATCACCAGTAATTAAGTAGTTTTTTTCCGACCCAAAAGACCTGACGATAAAATTCGTGGAATATTAACGCAGAATTTATCTTTTGCATTTTTCAATGCGAACATGGTTGCTTAGTAATTTCCGAATGGAAGGCTGATATCCAAAGCCATTCTCACTAGCGAGTGCTGATTTAGTTTATAGTGAATTTATGGCGGTGGTGGGGCTCGATAGCATGTAACAAAATCGCTTGCGAAATCGTGCCCCTTTCAGGTTTCGCAAGCGAGCGCTATCTATTAATTACGTAATTGATTTAGTTTATTAATTTCGTATGCAAATGATGCTCATATTTTTATTTATTTGTTTTTCCGCAAGAGTTGCAGGATGGTTGGAAAATGCTTTGCAATCTTCCTCGTCTGGAAATTCTCCCTGTGCTCTTGTATAACCTTGGTCGTCAATTTGATAGGCGCTGATAACTTTAATATAAAACGCCCAATTGTAGACTGCTAAATCTTTGTAACTTTCACCTTTGTTCAAAGTAATATTTTTGACTGCAGGTTCACAAGATGCTTTTTGTAGTTTATCTAAAGCGCAAATTTGATAATTAATTAGTATGCTGTAATTGGGGTTTTTATTATAAATTCTTATCAATTCCTCATCTGCAAAAGCAATGGAAGATAAAAATAGACTAGCTAAGATAATAATTTTTTTCATGTTGATTTCCTTATAACGTGTGTTAAAAAATTTTGATTCAGTTGGTTCTATAATTTTAGAAGGAATGTTGTTCAGATAGAGCCTTAAAAAAGAGGTATTTCTTTTGTTGAAAGCTACATTCATGATATTAGGAGTTCAGATAGAAGGGATGAAAATGTTAATACATAGATCATTTCAATGCAAGCGCTAAACTTTTCGCGGACTGTTCGCAATAATCAAGCAACGCGGAACGAAGCGGAAAGAATCGTAAGATTGCATTTTTCTGCTCAGTAAAATAGCTTGCTAGTAAAACATCTTCATTCGGCAGGTAAGTTTTTATGGATTCAATTGCTTGAGGGCTTGTCTTGAATAGTTCTTCTGCCAATAAAAGATTAGTCAAGGCATCACAGACACCTGCTTCTAGGTACTCGCCATCTGTTTCTCGTGCAACAAGTGATTTCAAATTGAGGTAATGTTTCAAGATAATCCCAGGCAAGCCATAAGTATAGCACAAAGCCGAGTTATACTTATATGCGTTATGGAAATTCTTGGTTTCTGCTGCACGGAAGATAAGTGTCGCTAGCTCATCGAAACTTTTTTCCTTAAGATTCTCTAAATCTTCGGGGTTGTTGATAAATTCCATTTTGAATAAAGCATAGGGCTTTGATTGCGTTAGCATGGGTAATTTACTCCTCTAGTTGGGATGGAGTTGGTTTGATCTGAGTCTTGCTTGCTGGAGCTTCTTCTTGTTGTGTTTTTTTTCTTTCATCGCTTTTATACTCACCAAAAGGTGGCGCCGACTTTGCGAACATCGAATAAGACACTACATCCACAGGTACTTCTGTCAAAATATAATTCCGAAACAATAGTTCAACCTCGCGATCGCTTAAACTTCGAATATAATCCATAACTATTTTATGGTACTGAGCGAAGAGCTTATCTGGTGTATCTAGACAAATACTCTTTTTATGACTGAGGGGATTTTCATATTCTTTTGGTTCAGCTATCTTTAACCTGCTATTAAAAGAATCACCTCCATGAATAGGCTCATCGAAATTTATTTCTGGATGTTGTTCGCGATAGCGATCTAAAAATGGTTTATATTGTGCATTCCAGACAAATTGTGGTGGAAGACAAGACCAGTCGAGGCGTCCACCTTTAGTTTTCTGTAATTCGGAAAACTTTTGATATATTTCTTTCATCAGCGAAGCTTGCAAAGCATGATCATAACTAAATACAGGACAGCTCTCAAAATCTGATTGAATTCCGGCCTGCACTGCTTCTCCCGTTTTCTTAATGATAATTCCATTTCCCTTTAATCCCTTTGTGCGCTCTAATTCCATAATAAGTAGACCAGTATCCATTAAGTTGGGGGCATCAAACAAAATATATCCTTTTTTGTCTTTTGTCAGATATAAGTGAACCATAGCATGATGACCTTTCATGTTGACAATAAACTCCACTTCATAGGGCTTGTCAGAAAGAGGATGACTTAACAAGCGATCGAGATTTCGTCTGATGCGCGAGGCTTTTAAAATGTGATCAAACGGCGCTTCAATAATATAACAATGGAAATCGGGTCTTTGCATTTTTTCCAAGTGAGCCAGCACACGAAAGCCTGTTGGATTAAAAGCGCCTTCTGCACCTGCAACCAAACTGCTAAAAGTCGCTTCCAAATAATATTTGATTTCTCGACCTTGTAGATTTTTAACCAAATCATACCAGTTGATTTCATTACAATAGCAGATATGCAATAGATTTAAGTTTTCAGATTTATATTTTTCTTTTAATTTATAAAGCTGGTCGCCGCAACTGAGATACAGAGTTCGTAGAAGCATAAGACAACGAAAAGCTTCAATTTTGGCAGGATAGGGATGGCTTGTTTCTTGTTCCGCTGCTTTGTTAACATGATTGAATGCTTCGAAAATTATAGCTGCATAGCGTTCCATGGAGGCTTTTAACGTCCTTTGTAACTCTATAAGATCGTCTTTAAATTCACCTTGATCCCTTTGGGTTAAAAGCTTGCCAGCTTCTGTTTGTAAGAGTTTTGCCAAAGCCGGTATCACATCCAGTTCATGCATGCCTTCCAGTTTGTTGAGATAAGTCATTACCTCCGACGCTAGTGTTTCGTCTTCTATTTCTTCAGCCAAATCATCTTTAATATAGTCGAGAAGTTTGACTTTAAAAGGACTTGAGCTGGCTGCCATGTCAGATTCCTCGTTCTGATATATGGAGTATAGCACGTAGGATTAGGATAAAATGTCTGTATATTCAAAAACTTAACAATGGAGTTAGAAAAGTTATTTAATCGTTTTCTTTAAATCACGGTAAAAATTTTCGTGCACACCAAGCGCCATGAGTAATCGTTCCTTGGGGTTCCACTCATATGCTAAGAGAAATTCTTTTGCTTTAATTTTGAATTTATAAACAAAGATGCCAGCCAAATCCCCTTTTTTCTCATCGCCAATTTCTGGATCTTTAACAATTTCTTTAATGGCGTCATCGACTGATATTTTTTCATTATGGTGAAGTTTTTTATAAGCCTTTTTAAATCCGGGCATTTGTCGAATAATTATTTCCGTCAATTTTTCTTCCCTTCGAAACTAAATGGTTCAGCTAAAGATCTATCTTGATGTTTGGCGATGAGAAGTTCTTTTATGAATTCAATTGGTAAATCGGGATTTTCTAAAGCGCATTTACCCAGCATGGCCCAAAACTCTATTTGAGCGGGGACGGTTCTAAACTCGGCGCGAGCTGTTTTCTTCGCTTCTTTATAAATAAATTCGTTAATTCTAATTGGTACGCCCATGAAATATCCTACAATAGTAACAAGTTGCTACATTTGTAGTATAGCATAGTTAGAATATAACTGACAACAATGTAATAAAACAATAACATTAAAACTCAGCGCAAGCCGTATAAATACATGCTAAAATCCAGAACCAACAAAGGGTGTTTAATTTTATGAGTAAAAGCCTTTTTAAATCCACCGCTGTTGTCAGTGCTATGACAATGATATCGCGTGTCTTCGGATTTCTTCGAGACATGGTGACGGCGCATATATTTGGTGCGGGAGCCGCATTTGACGCATTTTCAGTGGCATTTAAAATTCCGAATTTTATGCGCCGCTTATTTGCGGAAGGATCTTTTTCTCAAGCTTTTGTCCCTGTTTTATCCGAGTATCAAAAACAAAAAACACATGAAGAAGTGAAACAATTTCTTGGCGCCATTTCTGGGACGCTTGGCTTTATATTATTTTGCGTGACTGTGATAGGGGTAGTATTTGCGCCAGTTATCGTACGAATATTTGCGCCTGGATTTGATACCAAAGGACCGAGATTTGATTTGGCGGTAACGATGTTACGTATTACCTTTCCTTACCTGATGTTGATTTCACTTACGGCTTTTTCGGGGGCAATTTTAAATACCTATAATCGATTTTGGGTGGCAGCTTTTACTCCTGTTTTTCTTAATATTGTGATGATCATGACGGCAATTTGGTTAGCACCGCAAATGTCAGTGCCTATTATTGGTTTGGCATGGGGTGTTTTTATTGCTGGGGTAGTGCAGTTGGTTTTTCAATGGCCTTTCTTGAGACATTTGCGGCTGCATCCGCGTCCTAAAATCAATTTTCGTGATAGCGGTGTGAGGAAAGTTTTAAAATTGATGGTGCCAGCTTTGTTTGGTGTTTCTGTTTCTCAAATCAATTTATTATTGGATACCTTATTTGCCTCTCTCTTGGTTGTCGGAAGTGTTTCCTGGTTATATTACTCGGATCGATTGATGGAATTTCCGCTGGGTGCGTTTGGTGTTGCAATTTCCACCGTGATTTTACCAAATTTGTCTCGTCATCATGCTAGTCAATCCCATGAAGATTTTTCTTTAACTTTAGACTGGGCTTTGCGTTGCATACTGTTGGTAGGCGTGCCTGCTGCGGTCATGCTAGCTGTGATATCAGGGCCTTTATTAAGTACCTTGCTTCAATATGGTAAGTTTGATGGTTACGCAGTGATGATGGCTCGCAAGAGTTTAACCATGTTTGCGCTTGGTATCGCGCCATTTATGTTGATCAAAATTCTCGCGTCAGGGTTTTATGCAAAACAAGATATGCGTACACCAGTGAAGATAGGGATCATGGCGATGATTGCCAATATGGTATTTAATCTTTTATTAATTTGGCCATTAAAACATGCAGGCATTGCATTAGCGACATCGCTATCCGCGATATTGAATATGGGATTTTTATATATTTACTTACGAAAAAAAGGATTTTATACCCCACGTACCGGTTGGAAATTTTTTACATTCCGTTTGTTTTTCGCAAATACCTTGTTAGCGGTTTGGTTGTGGTTCGGAGCAGGGGATTTGCAAGACTGGATCACTCATCATGCAACGTGGCGCGCCATGCACTTGACGTGGCTAATGTTGTCAGCTGTTGTTGTCTACTTCGCGGGTTTGTGGCTAGCAGGCATTCGGCCGCGCGATGTGTTGATACCGCAGCGGCAAGAGATCTAGGATTAGAGAAACCTTAATGATGTAGACCTGTATCTGGAGACCTAGGCTCCTGACTTGTGACTGATCTAAGCTCAGATGCTTTGTTGATTGCACTAGGATGTCTTGCTGTAGTTTCAAGTTGCTGTGACTGTTGTTCTTTTTGTTGTTTTTGTTTTGCTAGGTCAATCATCACGTTAGTTTTTTCTGAAACAGGTAAAGCAGTAAACATTGTTAGATAAAGATCAGCCGCTTTGCCTTGGATGGCAATGAGGTCTCTTTTATTAGCTTCTTGTTGTTGTTTAGTACGATTAATATCAGCTATTAAAGAATTAAAATTTTGAGGACTCGTTAAACTAGGATTAAACTGTCGCTTTTTTTCCTCAAGTTTTTTTAATGTCACTGCTAATTTCTTTCGTTCTGCGTCGACCGCATCTAATTTTGAACTTAGAGTAGCATATTCTCCCTCAATTTGGGCTTTTGAAGCATATGTTTGTGGTACTTTGCTTTTATATTTTGCTATTAGAGAACACTCTCCACTGGCTTTTTGATACATTTCTTCATTTATTTTACTCTCCTTGCTTGAGTAATCAGCATTATCAAATTGATTGAATTCACTCATTAACTTATATTGTGAGTTGATATGTTTATTCTTTAAGCTTTCAT
>JANWKO010000123.1 GCA_025451335.1 Gammaproteobacteria bacterium | reverse complement strand
TTTTATGGAAATAAGGATTAAGAAATGCTGCTCTTTTACCATCACGGCGATGAAAAGATAAACGCGTCCCAATTCGTCGTGTATCTGCCATGACGTCAGTTTCCTTTTCTTAACTGTCCTATTTTAAAGCTAACATAGCAAGCTTAAGAAATTCTTAACACTTTTTCTGCGGCTTCTAATGTTTTGGCAATTTCTTCATCGCCATGGGCAGAGGAAAGAAAACCGGCTTCGTAAGCAGAGGGTGCCAAATAAATTCCTTCTTGCAACATTCCATGAAAGAATTTTTGAAAACGATTGATGTTACATTCTTTGACTTCTTGAAAAGTTGTAATCTTTTCTTGATCGGTAAAAAAGATCCCAAACATACCGCAAACTGAATTAGTAAGGAAAGGGATATTCGCCAATTTCGCACGCTCTTCCAGACCTCGCATCAATTGTTGCGTTTTATTGTTTAAATTGGCAAAAAATTGAGGCTCACTAATTAATTCTAGCGAAGTCAATCCTGCTGTCATCGCAATTGGATTGCCAGAAAGCGTTCCAGCCTGATAAACAGGCCCAAGCGGAGCAATTTGCCGCATGATTTCTTCTCGACCCCCAAAAGCTCCGACAGGCATGCCACCACCAATAATTTTCCCTAGCGTCGTTAAATCCGGTTGAATTTTATAAAGTTCTTGCGCTCCGCCTAAACTAACTCGAAATCCCGTCATGACTTCATCCATAATAAAAACGCTATGATAGTGGTCGCAAAGTTGACGAAGACCTTGCAAAAACTCAGGTGTTCCTGGTATGCAATTCATATTGCCAGCAATGGGCTCAACAATGACGGCAGCAATATCTTGACCATACATTTCAAACAACGCTTCTACTGTATCTAACTGATTATATTCAGCGACCAAGGTGTGCTTAGCGATATCAGCTGGTACGCCTGCAGAACTTGGGACTCCTAAAGTCAAAGCGCCTGATCCTGCTGCTACTAATAATGAATCCGCATGGCCATGATAACAGCCAACGAATTTGATGATTTTATTTCGCTTGGTGTATCCCCGAGCTAAGCGGATAGCACTCATGGTTGCTTCCGTTCCCGAATTCACCATACGAAGCATTTCCATTGAGGGCATGAATTGACGAATTTTTTCTGCTAATTTCACTTCAATCGCCGTCGGCGCACCAAAACTTAAACCATTTTGCAAAGCTTCCGTTACTGCATGAATAATCCGTGGATGAGCATGCCCCACTATCATAGGACCCCAAGAACCCACATAATCAATATAGGCTTTATCATCAGCATCAAATAAATAAGCACCTCGTGCGGCTTTAATAAATACAGGATTTCCACCCACTCCATGGAAAGCACGGACCGGAGAATTGACTCCGCCAGGTATAATTTGTTGAGCTTCTTTGAATAATGCTTCGGATTGACTCATGTTTATAATTCCTATTTTGCTATCAAAATCTTCCTAAATCGAACAGCTCGACCCAATTGGACTTGCCAAGCGAAATAGAACTACCGGATTTAGGTTTAAGGTACAGAATATTACATAAAGTTCACGAAAATTCCATTTATTATGCAAATTTGCTAATATAGCGACCTGCACATGGAAAAATCCCATGTTCAGATTATATTTTGATCAAGAATGGAGCAGTTAAATGCAGTTTAAACGTTACATGTGTTTGTTATGCGGTTATATATATGATGAAGAATTAGGCTGGCCAGATGATGGTATTGCGCCTGGCACGCTTTGGGAAGACGTACCGTTGACTTGGCAGTGCCCTGAATGTGGCGCGACAAAAGATGATTTTGAAATGATATTAGTAGAAAAAACGTCAATTTAATTTAGGGCCTGTTGACAATTCTGCTATGCGGTCAGAAACCGCCGATATTCGAGCAAATTTTTTATCTAGGAAGCGCAGAATATCGGCGGGCTCTTCTAATGTACTTTCCCTATTGATCCACAAACAATGCGCATTCCGCCACCGCCTAATTTTTCGGGTACATCAGAATAATTATCGCCTCCTGCATGAATCATCAAGGAATGTCCGGCTATATCCGCTAGTTTTAATCGTGGCGCTAAAACAGGCAATGTCGCCTTACCTTTTGCATCGACGATTAAAACAGGTAAATCACCTAGATGGCCTTTATTGTTATAAGGCCCTAAATGTTTATTGGTTTTTTCGGGATCCAAATGTCCACCAGCAGCCATGCCATCATCCCCACAAACTTCATTTTCATGAATATGAAATCCATGTACGCCCGGAGGTAATCCTTTTAAGTTTGGCGTAAATACAACCCCATAGTTCGTTTCATCCGCAACCACTATGCCTAATTTCTTGCCATGTCCATTAGGACCCACTTCATACATTGGGATAATGATACTGGCATAGCTGAATCCAGCTAAAGCATAGATAACTAAACCAAATAAAATTCTGAATAAATTTTTTAACACCATGTTGGACCTCTCCTTAAATCAAAATAAATTTACTTCACCCCAAATCGGTCAAATTCTTGCCAAGGCAATTCTTCATAAGTGACATCTTTTACTTCCGCGAGTTGCGGACCAATTTGTAGCCAAGCATATAGATCTTGCAGATTATCTCGTTCTCCACAAGCTAACACCTCCACTCTACCGTCTGGTAAATTGCGAGCCCAGCCAGTCAAGCCCAATGCTTTGGCTTGGTCCTGAGTGGAAGCACGATACCAAACACCCTGCACTCGGCCTGATACGAAACAATGAATACATAATTTATCTGACATGCAAAACTCCTTTTTCGTTGGTATGATATGCCACATTTCAATATTTTTAAACTGTCTTTGCAAATGCCTCAAAGGTTAAAATGCAAACATGAATAACACATTAAGATTAGCAAGTCCTCAATATTGGCCAGCGTGGTTTGGTCTAGGATTACTTTGGCTTATTACTCGCTTACCCTATCGCTGGCAAATTCATATTGGTGAATTTTTCGGCAGAATTTTGTACCTTTTCCCAGGAAAAATAAAAGAAACAACCTATAAAAACCTTGAACTTTGTTTTCCTGAGCATACAAAGGAACAACGTATTGCATTAGCAAAGAACAATTATGCTGCCTTGGGTGTCGGTATCATTGAAGCTGGCATGGCTTGGTGGTTATCTGACAAAAAGTTAAGTGCGGTTTACAAAATACATGGTTTGGAATATGCCGAAGCTGCTTTCAAACGCGGTAAAGGCATTATTTTAGTTGGGCCGCACTTTACATGTTTAGAAATGATTGGGCGCTTATTGGGAATGCATTACACATTTGCAGTTATGTATCGTCCACATAAAAAAGCTATGGTCAGTTTTATCCATGAACGGTTTCGCAAGAGAAAATCGGTTCAATACATCAAACGCCATCGCATGCGTGAATTAATTCGTGCACTGAATGAAAATAAAGCCGTTTGGTATGCTTACGATGTAGATGGTGGTAGAAAACGCACTGTATTTGCACCGCTTTTTGGCATTCAAACTGCTTCGCTCACAACCGTTTCACGTATCATAAAAATGAGCGATGCCGCTGTGATTCCTATCAGTTTTTATCGCCGCGATAATGAATTTGGTTACGATATTATTTTGTCGCCACCTCTCGAAAATTTTCCAGGACAAAGCCTAGAAGATGATGCGAAAAGATTAAACGCCTCCGTTGAATTAGGAATTCGAACAAAACCAGAACAATATGTGTGGCAATACAAACGGTTCAAAACTCGACCCGTGGGTGAAAAAAGATTTTATTGAAATGTATTAGAGCTTTTTGATGGCATTCATTCTCTATACAAAATTTATTTTGCCAAAGTCGATACCCATAACTATCAATATCTTTTAAAAATCTTAGAACTTGCCTTGCGCAAAATCAAACACTTTATTTTCTTAAACATTGATTTGACGAACAATATTTAATCAACACATGCTTTGAGATAACCCTACGTAATGACTAACCGTTGTTTCATAACATCAAATAATATCTGAATCAGCACACTTTTGATTAAATTGTTGAAAAAAATTCCTTTAAAGTTATAATGCCGAACTTACGCTTTATAATAGATCAATAAAATTAATTTGGAAAAATTATGGCTCAGTCACATATAGCTTTTGGCGCAGATTCTACCGTCTCGACTTTATTAACTTTAAATGTGCTTACTAAAAGTAAGACTATTGAAAAACAAAAAACCCAAGCAGAAAAAGAGTTAAAAAGTACACAGGAAGCCGAAGCTAAATCCAATTCATTATTCCAAGTCATTCGCAATATTCATGTCGGGAAAAAAGAAACGGATCCGTTAAAAATATTTCAATTATTCTTAATGCACTACCAAGAAGCGAAAAAAACGCCAACCGAAATGGATCAGTTAGAACCTATTGTTAAAGATTGCATTCAAAAAATAGACTACCATTGCAGCTGATGAAAAAAGAGTCTCCATTCCAGAAGATTCGGCAAATATTTATCTTATATTAAAGAATTTAAGCCAGGAATGTATTAAAAAAGGAATAGAAAAAAATTCTATTTTAATCGCTTATTTATCTGCTTTTGTGTCCTACTATCCCCGCTATATCAATTCAATCGATTCAACACTAGCAAAACTTCTTACCGTTGAAGAAGATTGGTTTAAAGTGCTAGGATTTAAGCATTCAGATATATTAGAAAACATTTTTACCGATCAATTAAAAGATTTCAAACCTGAAAAAGAAATCGTAAATGATTATCTTGAGGTATATTTTGACTACCTCTCTCCTAAGCAAAGAAAACTGGCCAAGCTTTATAACGATAAACTCAAACCATCATTTCAACAAATTCTAACTAATCTTAATGACGACACCCATTGGTGAATTAGAGACGCTAGCTTCAAACAAATAGCCGATGATTTTCAACATTTTTCTATAGCGCACCAAGAAATCATCATCAAACGCTTAATAGAGAAATTGAAAGATGAGGACCTGAATATCAGATGTAACGTTTGCCGAACATTAGGCAAAATCATGATACGCTTACCTATCGATACACAAAAAGAAATCGCAGCACTGCTTCAAGAACTTATTGAAAAAGATTATGATGCTGTAAAGACTAGCGCAATAGAAAAGTACCAAAGAATACTCTTATATTAGGTTATCTTTTTCCACAGCTTTCGTTAGAAACTCAATTGGCAATCATCAATCGACTATTAAAAAATGATGATGAAAATCTAATTATAGATGTAGGCAACATGTCTGCAACTATTTATGATAAATTATCTCTTGATCAGCAAAACAAAATCTTGAGCAATTTGGTTAAACTATTTGACACCCCTGAAACAAAAAGATCTAATCATGAAAAAGGGTATAAAACAATAACAAAAATATTTACCTATTTGCCTGCATTCACACAATCAGAAATTATTGATAAATGGATAACTTTAATTAAAAAAAATAGCCATGCTGCAATCGGATATATAAGTAACATTTTTCAATACTTATCCCCTTCCCTACAATTCCAGATCCTAAATTTAATTTTCTCATCAGATTATTGTCTAAAAGATTTTTGTTTTTATCATAGCTTTATGCAATCAAATCATGCCATTCAAGATCAGATTTTTGATAAATTTTTGTTATTAATTCTAAATGATTTTAAATCCGAAAAAATTGATAGACATTTAGAGAGCATCGTCTCATCGCTAGACTATGCTCGCAGCATCGCTTATGCGAGCCGAATTGCTGATGCAACTAATAATATGACTCAATTAGGCAGCGTGCTAACAGGTCTCTCTCTTTTACAAACTATCAAAAATAATTTTGAAGTGGAAAATGAATTAACTAAACAAACCAAGAATGATCCAACATCAATAATCATGAGTTATAGAAAAATATTGCGTTAGTTTTTTTACGCACCCAATAATGAGCTGAATGCTAAAACTTGTGTTTTTGTCTATTTCATTTTATCTACTTGAGCGCCCAGATTATCGGATGGACGCGTTCTCATTGTAAAAGCGCAGGTGTACTTGCTTGTCCGTCGAATTCCATTACAACCACTTCTTTGCGCCCTATTTTGCCATCCAACACTTTCTGCGAATATTCTTTCTTTGGAAATGTTTTAACATTATCTGCTGTCATAATCACAAAACTGGGTGATTTTATTTTTTTAAAATCAAAATCTCGCTTGATAAAAAGCGGTCTTTCTTCACGTGACATATTAATTATATATTTTATCGGCAACCCATCCATTTTTTCGCGATAAAAAACTAAATCTGCATGCTTTGTTAGTCGAAGCTGTTCAACTTGATGTACAAAATCAGACGTGAGATTCAAATCTATATTAATTCGTTCTATCACCAAAATGTTGGATGCTACAAAAGTCAAAACCGCAAATCCGACAACCAACCATTCCTTTTTTCTCATCCATAACATCATCATTTGAATGATCGAAAACAAAATCAAAATATTATAATAAGTGAAATTAAAATTGGGATATCGCAAATGGATTAAAATCACTGCAATGAAACATAAAACAGGAAAGAAAAAACAAATCCAATAAAACGCTTTGCGCAAATAATATAGTTTATCTGTTCCTACAAATAAATACGCACAAATCAAAGCTAAAGCTGGAGCCATCGGTAATATATAACGAATTTTTTTATCACCAGGAATACTGAGTCCGATTAAAATGATTAGCACCCATCCCAATAATTTTTGCAAAAACTTTACTTGCGCCGAAGAATTTGGATGACCCTCGAGTTTAACAAAACTCCAACCGCGGCTAGAGTTCATTTTGTTAACAACAGAACCCAAAATAACAAGGATAGCTAACGGAAAAGTGATAGCGTAAGATCCAAGTGAATCGACAAAATAAAAATAAGCCGGCAATGTTTTTACTTCATGCTGCATACGTCCTAAGACCTGCATGCGCAAAACATCTTGCAAAAAATCCCATCCTCCTACGTGATAAGCCAACCCAAACATTGCGGCACAACAAATCGTTAGCAAAGCTGCAGAAATTACACCAATAATAAAAAACCGTCTAAAATCTTTTTCTAACAAATAGAATACACAAGTAACCCCCGTAGGGATCACCAATCCCAATGGACCTCGAAATGCAAATCCCAAAATAAATAAAGGAAAAACCCAGCAAACACGATACGATTTATTTAACACTTGAGCGGAACAAATGAGATAAAAACATAATGAAGTAATCGCCATCGTAAATGGATCTAGCGAAACAGAACGCGCTTCCGTTAAAAAAGGTGCCGTAAACAATAAAAACAATACGGCATAACCACCCCAGCGTCTATTATATAGCGTGCCGATTAAATACGTCACAGCTAAAGTAAAAGCGGAAGCCAGTGCAACTGGAATAACAGCAGAAAATTTATTTAAGCCCCCCACGAGTTTCGCGAAGAGGTAAATTAAATAAGTAAAAGTTGCAGGATAATCCGCATAAGGTTGCTGATATGTCGTAGGAAACCACGTAGGACCATGACGCCACATTTCTAAGGCAAACAAATAAAAACGTGATTCGAACCCAATAATTTCTTGATGTCCGAGCCCGAACGTAAATATAATCAATCCGCTTACAAAAACAAATATTGCCTGAAACCGAATCCCTGTCATAAGTCGCTCAATGTTAATTTTTTATATTAGGAACCACTTTAAAGTGATGAAATTTTTCAATGGGGTCAAAATCACGATCATTATGTAACAAATGAACATCATTTTCTATTGCGCCAGCTGCAATCATACAATTTTAGAGTTTTTCGTATCGTAATTCCAAGAACTGCTAAGGCAATAACATACACTGTTGGATTCTGCTCAGATCTAATGCTAGAATGATGCAATTTTATTGTTTAATAAGAACTTATGATAAAAAAATTGCCTGATTTCACTAAAGCTTCTGTTCTCGTCGTTGGCGATATCATGCTAGATCGCTATTGGTTTGGTGATGCCGCACGCATTTCTCCAGAAGCACCAGTCCCTATTATTAAAATAAAACAAAATGATGAACGCCCTGGCGGAGCAGGAAATGTTGCTCTAAATATTGCCTCATTAGGAGCCAATGTCACATTAATCGGTGTTGCTGGAAAAGATGACGCAGCAGAAGCCCTGAAAGAACAACTCAAAGCAGCCAATGTAAAACACGCTATTCTACAACGGGATAACATACCCACCATTACCAAATTGCGCATCATTAGTCGACAGCAACAATTAATCCGCTTAGATTTCGAAGAGAATTTTCCGCAATTTAATTCTGACATGTTAATCGAAACCTATAAACAACACTTAAATCATGCCGATATTGTGATTCTTTCTGATTACAACAAAGGCACACTTCAATGTTCATCTATTCTTATAAAACTCGCTAAAGCAGCTAACATCCCTATTATTGTTGATCCAAAAGGTACAGATTTCTCACGTTATTATGGAGCAGATGTGATCACTCCTAATTTTAAAGAATTTGAAACCCTCATGGGCTGCTGTCATAACGAACAAGAAATTGTGCAAAAAGGTAGAGAATTACTGCGTCAATATAATATCCATTCTTTGTTATTAACACGCGGCGAATCAGGCATGACGTTAATTCAGCCTGAACAAGAAGAAATTCATTTACCTGCCCATGCTCGCGAAGTTTTTGATGTCACAGGGGCAGGCGATACTGTGATCGGCGTATTAGGAGCTGCAATCGCCGCTAAAACTGAGTTAGCTGAAGCCATGGCTATTGCTAATTTAGCAGCCAGCCTGGTCGTCGCAAAGTTAGGCGCAGCTACCGTTAGCGCACCAGAATTAGAAGCCGCCTTAAGAGGAGCTAATACACCTTCTGCTGGTGTAATAAAAGAAGACCAATTGCTGCTTGCAGTTGCTGAAGCTCGCTCCAAAAATAAACGCATTGTTTTCACCAACGGTTGTTTTGATATATTGCATGCAGGACATGTAAAGTATCTTCAACAAGCCAAACAACTTGGTGATTATTTAATTGTGGCTATTAACGACGATGATTCTGTTAAACGCTTAAAAGGTCCCGAACGCCCAATTAATCATGTTGAACATCGTATGGCCGTTCTTGCAGGAATAGGAGCAGTGGATTGGGTTGTTTCTTATGCAGATAACACACCTGAACGTTTGTTAAAAAAATTACAACCCGACATTTTGGTTAAAGGCGGTGACTACACCATTGACCAAGTTGTTGGCGCTCATATTGTGCAAGCTTACGGAGGAGAAGTTCGCGTATTAGGTGTCATAAAAAACATTTCGACATCAGCCATTATTGAGCGAATGGTAAAAACAACTCAAATTAGGGAAACCTCCTTATCATGAATAACAGACCTGGCAACTTATATGTCATCGCTGCTCCTTCGGGGACGGGTAAAACTTCTCTAGTAAAGGCTATCGTTAATTCCATGCCTAATATTACGGTTTCGATATCGCATACGACACGCCCAAAACGACCAGCTGAATCTCACGGGGTGAATTATTATTTTATTAGTGAAACTGAATTTCATGAAATGATTTCTAAAAATGAATTTTTAGAACATGCCATCGTATTTGATAATTTATATGGTACTTCGCGCAAGTGGGTCCAGGAAACCTTAGCAAAAGGCATTGATGTCATTCTTGAAATAGATTGGCAGGGCGCTCAACAAATTCAACACTTATTTACTGATTGTATTAGCATTTTTATTTTACCACCATCGCTGCAAATATTAGCCGAAAGACTTCTTCACCGTAACCAAGACAGCAGCGGTGTCATTCAACAACGGTTGGCGGATGTCAGAGAAGCTACATCCCATATTTATGAATTTGATTATGTCATTATGAATGATAATTTTGATAAAGCCGTTCATGACTTGAAAACTATCATAGAAGCAGGTCGTTTATTACAAAAATGCCAAGCAATCCAATATGAAAAGCTATTAGCTGAACTAACCCACATTAAAAACCTTTCCGCTGCTTCGCCTGAAGATGCTGAAAAAGAATAAAAGCCAATCACATGGAGCTCTGCTTCGCTACAACAACCGAAGACCAGAATCATTGCTGAAGAAATTTCACGCAAAAATGGCGTGTTAACGTTTTAATTTGACACATTTTTTAAATAATGTAAGATTTGCCAGCTTAAATAAACTCATTCATACGAGGAAATTATGTTATCAACTAGCACAATTCAAGGTGCTTTAAGAGAAAAACCAAAACCGGACTTTAAAGCTATTCTTAAAGTTGAACAAGAAATCCTGACAATACTAAATCAATTAATGGCCATATTTGGAAAAACGAGCTTAGCCGAAGAAAAAAAAGGAGAGAAAAGCGAAGCTTCGTCGGCCAAAAAATTAGGAAAAGAAATTCAACGAAAATTATCTCTTATAACTGAACCTCTCACCAAATATTTAAAGCATGAAAAAGAAACATTTCAAGCAATAGATAAATTATTCTCTGATATGAATAATATTACTCTACCAATATCTCTTAGTATTAAATTGTCTAAGCTAATTTCTCAGCATGAAAAAATTCTCTTAGAAAATGGCTCTACTTTTTCACCACCTGGCATAAATAAAAATCTTTTGAAATTAATTCACTTTTTCTATGAGCGTATATCTAAGGATTTAGCCAATTTTATTATTAAGAACGCAAAAACATCCAGCCCCACCTCTCAGCAAATTTCTGCTTATTTAGAAAAAGGAGCTGATATTACTGAAAATACAGTGCAAGAGCAGATCTTTGAAGGAAATTATGCGGCTGTTGATTTATTCTTAACACTTTCCAATAAAAGATCGACAGGAACGCATTACGTTGCAGCTTTTGTCAATAATATCGAAATAGCTAAATTACTACTTAAACATGGAGTTAAACCTGGTACCGATGTACTTTTTACTGCAATTGGAGGCTTTTATCGTAATCAAGATTCTCCTGATCTTGTTGAATTATATTTTCATGAATTAAAGAATGAGTTGAGCCGTGAACATATTTTAAGCTTATTTCAGTTAGGTCTCGATCGAAACAAACCCCAATCATTGAATGCTATGTTAAAATATCTTGAACCCAATTTCATGGCTGATTTTTTTAAAAGTCAATATTTCCAAAATTGGGCTGACCGGACTAAGTTCAATTTTGCCACTCTTCAATTTTTATTTGATCATGGTTTAGATCTCGAAACACCCATCTGGGGCGATAGGACATTATTAGAAATAGCGGCTTATCATCATGATCTTGAATCTGTTAAGTTCCTCATACACCATCAAGCGAATAAAACGCGTGTCGACAAAGCAATTGAGCTAACTAATCAACGGGCGAGAAGTTATGAACTTCGGGATCTTACTCCTGGCATTCATGTTAGTCTCATTTGGAGTCCTTATTCTCCAGCAGAAAAAAACTATCATGAAATTCTTTTTGAATTGCAAAATTATTCAAAGCCACTGCAAGAAAAAATGACAGTTAATAGACGGCCTGGCCAATCTCATTAATTAAAATCTTAATTTAATTAGCCACTTATCCTTATAATCGTCCTTTATAAAAACACAAGGGACGATTGAAATTGAATTATAAGTGTCCCTCATTTGAAATAAGAGACAGATATTAAATAGGGTATAGAAAAAGAATAATATTTGCCTTTATTCAACAATCTCAGTAAAATATTGCCCTTTATGTCACATACAAATTGTTACATATAAATCCCTGGGGGTTTGATCAAAATGGCTCGTATAACTGTAGAAGATTGTTTAGAAAACGTTGAAAACCGCTTTGAATTAGTTTTGCTTGCAGCTAAAAGAGCTCGTCAATTAATGCGCGGTAGCGCGGATCCTACTGTTCCCTGGGAAAATGACAAAGCGACGGTTGTAGCGTTGCGTGAAATTGCCACAGGCCATACTGATTTCAGCGATGCCCATGAAATCGACATTATTATCCCAGCGCCGACGACGCCTACTAATGTAACGAGCACATCGCCTGACGAGCCTGAAATGCCCGCAGAAAATCATTCTGCTGAATCCGAATCAGACTCTGAATGATTTTCTTAAATAGACCCGCGCAAAAGCGCGGGGACTAAATTTATGCGTCAGACATCCCTATAATTAACTGCTCCGATTCCAGTAGATTGCGGCCCTAAATTTTCCTTTTTAGCATCTCATATCACATCAATCAACCTATCAATTTCCTTACAAACTGTCATAATTAATATATAAAAACTGATGAAATCAGCAGGTGATACTTGTGATCGAGTTTGAGAAACTGCGTCAAGAATTGCAGAATTATCTTGATGTAAAACAAATAGTTGCAATTGAAAATGCTTATGTGTTTGCCAAAAAAGCACATGAAGGCCAATTACGCTATACTGGCGAACCTTATATTACCCACCCCCTTTCCGTTGCCTTAATCCTTGCCAATATGCGCATGGACCCCCAAACCATTATGGCAGCTATTATGCATGATGTTGTGGAAGATACTTACGTAGAAAAAGAAGATCTAGTAAAACATTTTGGCAAAGAAATCGCTGAACTCGTAGACGGTGTGACCAAATTAACTCAAATCGAATTTGAAACACGCGCCCAAGCCCAAGCGGAAAATTTTCGCAAAATGGTCATGGCAATGGCAAAAGATATTCGCGTCATTTTAGTCAAACTGGCTGACCGTCTACACAATATGCGCACTGTGGATTGTCTTCCTCCTGAAAAACGTCGTCGAATTGCTATTGAAACTTTAGAAATTTTTGCGCCTATAGCAAATCGCTTAGGTATGCACGCCTTTCGCGTAGAATTTGAAGACTTAGGTTTTGCTACTCTTTACCCTATGCGTTATCGAATATTAAAAAATGCGGTTTCAAAAGCACGCGGCAATCGCCAAGAAATCATGGAAATGATTGATCATGATATTAGCAAAGCATTTAAAAAAACGAATATACCGATTCGCTCCGTTAGTGGACGCGAAAAACATTTATATAGCATTTACAAAAAAATGCATGAAAAACATTTATCATTTTCCGAAGTCATGGATGTCTACGGCTTCCGTGTTATTGTCGATAAAATAGATACTTGTTACCGTGTCTTAGGCGTTCTACACAATCTTTATAAACCCATTACGCAACGCTTTAATGATTACATAGCCATCCCTAAAGGAAATGGCTATCAATCATTGCATACTACTTTGTTCGGCCCTTATGGTGTACCTATCGAAGTACAAATTCGCACGGATGAAATGCATAAAATGGCTGAATATGGTATTTCGGCACATTGGTTATATAAAACAGAAAAAACGGTTTTTGGTGATGCGCAACAACGCGCGAAGGAATGGCTCAAAGGGGTATTGGAAATAAATAAAGGCTCCAAAAATTCGTTAGAATTTATTGAAAACGTCAAATTTGATTTATTTCCTGATGAAGTTTATGTTTTTACACCCAAAGGAAATATTCTTGAATTACCAGCTGGCGCTACGCCAGTTGATTTTGCCTATGCGATTCACTCTGATATTGGCAACTGCTGTGTTGCGGCAAAATTAGATCGCCGCCTCGCCCCGCTAAGCTCATCATTAATTAATGGTCAACAAATCGAAATTATTACTGCACCAGGTGCACGACCCAATCCTGCGTGGCTTAATTTTGTTGTGACTGGAAAAGCGCGCAGCAATATCAAACACTTTCTGAAAAGACAACATCGCGAAGAATCTATTGAATTGGGAAAACGCTTAGTAGAAAAATCGTTACGTGGATTAGGATTGAATCTAACTCAAATTCCCGAAGAGCATTTGCACAACGTCGTAGCAGCAACAAAACTCGATTCTATCAATCAATTTTATGAAGAAGTTGGCCTAGGTAATCGAACAGCTTTACTAGCAGCTAAACAATTAGCCAAATATAGCGATATCGGCGAGCCGATCAAAACCGGCGAAACTCACGCACCCCATCCACTTGCCATTAAAGGTTCAGAAGGTATTGCCATCACTTATGCAAAATGTTGCCGGCCAATTCCCGGGGATCCTATTACGGGTTATATCGAACCTGGGCACGGGCTCGTAGTACATATCGAACAATGTCCTATGTTGGAAAATTTTCGTCACATTCCAGATAAACTGGTTCCTTTACGCTGGGAAGAAAAAGTTCATGGTGATTTTTCCGTTGATTTAGTCATTGATATTTTAAATCAACGCGGCAGTCTTGCAGGGCTCGCTTTAATTATTGCTGAATGTGAATCCAATATCGAAAGCATCA
>JANWKO010000122.1 GCA_025451335.1 Gammaproteobacteria bacterium | reverse complement strand
TCTTACGTAAGAATTAATCATGATTTACTTAAATCGACACAAGCTATAATAAGTAAAATTTCTGTTCGCGTGCCTAAATTTTGGTTTGTAACAACGAATTCATTTCAAATTGGAAATTTTGATCATTTGTCCTTGTCGCAATCATCAATTTCAGCTTTTACTAAAACCTGGTCTGCCGAAAATACAATGTTTGATTGTTTTCAGGTAGATTTAGATATTTGTACTGATGACCAAATATCTTCAGCCAATATATTAACTGCGCTTTCTATTTCGAAAGAAAATCAAATGGCATTTAGAGCAAATGAACTCTATGTTCCTCGAATAAAACGATTTGATCAAAACACCAAAAAAATTGCAATTAATTTTGATCTAAAAGGCACTTGTCTTATTGCAGGTGGATTGGGAGGTTTGGGGCAAAAAATCATGAGTTGGTTTATTGATCAAGGCATTAATCACTTCATTTTATTAGGTCGTCACCCGCCAAAAACCGAAATTATTGAAAAATTGACCCTTTTGAAGAAGAATGGAATTCAAATCTTATTTGAGCAGATTGATATTGTAGAAATTGAATCTTTAGAGAGAATATGTCTGAAGGCTAAGAATGAGATGCCTCCTATACGTTATATTATTAATGCAGCAGGGTCTATCAATGATGCCTCAATTTTAAATCAAAATCAAAGTACTATGGATGAAGTTATTAAGACTAAAGTATTTGGTGCTTGGAATTTGCATCAAATATCTCTTCATTTAGAATTAGACGCTTTTATTCTTTTTTCCTCGATTAGCTCTATTTTAGGTTCTCCTGGGCAAATTAATTATGCAGTAGCCAATTCTTTTCTTGATAATTTGTCACAATATAGGAAGCAACTTGGGTTACCTAGTATATGTATAAATTGGGGTCCCTGGGCTGATGTTGGGATAGCTGCAAGTGAAAATGATTATGTAATTCAAAATTTGATTAAAAAAGGTATATTTCCGATTTCAGTTGAACAAGGTATAGATTCTTTTGAATTAGCGTTAGTTGTAAATCAAACAAATATCGTGATATTTTCTATTGATTGGGAACATTTTTTAAAAAATTCAAAAATTATTAGCCATTTTTTTAAATATGTTCACCATAAAAAGGAATTTGAATTTTTACCGCGATCTATTAAGTCAAAACCAGAATATTCTTTAATTGAAATTGCCACTTCTGATCATTTGGAAGATATATTAAAATTGATTCGTCAGCATATTTCAGATATATCCGGATTTTCTGAAGTCGAAATTCAAGATGATTCTCAGTTTTCTGAAATTGGTTTTGATTCTGTTATGATTATGAATCTGCGTAATCGTCTTCAAACAGAATTTGAGTATAAAATTCCACCAAATCTATTCTTAGAACATCAATCAATTTTGCAACTTGCCACCAATATTTATAAAAATTTACATAATAATATAAATGGATCTTCACAATTAGAAAAACAAGTCTATAATAATTTTCCCCTTTCATACGGTCAACAAAGAATTTACTTTGCGTATAAACTGGATCCAAATGTGCCAAGCTACAATTGTTCCATAACTATAGATTTATTAGGAAAATTAAATACTGAAGCTTTTAAAAAAAGTTGGAATATTTTGTTTGAAAGACATTCTATTCTTCGCTCAGTCTATCAACAACATGATAATGATATCATAGCAAAAATTATCCCAATAAAGGAAATGAAATTTAATTTTGAAATATTGAAAATAAATAAAGATGAACTTGATCAAATTATTCAATATAAAACTAAAGAATTATTTGATTTAAAAAATGGTCCTTTGATTCGCTTTATGCTATTAAATGTTGCTCCAGAACAGAACTTTTTCATAATAGTATTTCATCATATTATTATGGATGGATTTTCACTACATATTCTTACTCGAGAATTTGCGATACTATATAATTCAATTATTAGTCAAAATTCTGTTTCGCTTACTAAATTGCCTATTCAATATTCCGATTATTGCAATTGGATATCTGATTGGATAAGTACGCAAGAAGCTAAATCGCAACTTGAATTTTGGAAAGAAACATATAGTGAAATTCCTCCCTCATTGCGTTTACCTTTAGACAAAGAAAGGAATTTAGTAGCTCATTTTGAGATGAAAACTTATCAATTTCAAATACCTTTGGAAATTGGAAAAAAACTTTTACAATTTAATAAAAAATATAAAGTATCTCCATTTATCTCTTTTTTAGCTTTATATCAATTGTTTTTATCTCGACTTTCCAATCAAAATGATTTTGTTGTTGGCGTTCTAACCGCAAATCGTCCTGAAAAAGAATTTGAAAATGTTGTGGGATATTTCATGAATATATTGCCTATTCATGCTGATTTAAATGGGCAAATTTCCTTCCTTGATTTGGTGCACCGAGTTAATCAAATACATTCTCAGGCATTTGGGAATCAAACTTTACCTATAGAGGTTTTAATATCGGCATTAAAATTGCCTAGGGTGCCTGGTATTAACCCATTATTTCAGGTTTCATTTGTATATCAGAATTTTTTAATGAATGACGTACTTGAACTTTCTGATGTGAAAGCAAATTATTATAATGCTCATGGAGGTGGTACTAATGATGATTTATTATTTGAAATCAGATTAAACAATGAGTTATTTAATATATTTATTAAATACAATACTGAGATATTTGTTGACTCAACAATTAGAAAAATTTCCACTGAATTTATTTCTTTAATTGATAATTGTATAACTTTTCCAAATCAATTTATTAATAATCCAGAATCTGAGATTAGAATTGTATCTTCATTTACCGCTGATCCTATTTGTGACCCACTTCATTTTTGGTT
Source organism: Gammaproteobacteria bacterium (assembly GCA_025451335.1). GTDB lineage: Bacteria > Pseudomonadota > Gammaproteobacteria > DSM-16500 > DSM-16500 > JAJPGW01. The sequence continues at coordinate 3,923 of JANWKO010000122.1, read as the reverse complement.
CAATAAATTAAATATACCATTGAAAATTGAATTTGCATCATACAATCAAATTTTTCAAGAATTATTAAATCCTACAAGCTTTATGAATATTTCTACAACTGGATTAAATATAATTTTATTTAGATTTGAAGATTGGTTGACTGTTTCCTCTTCACCTAAAGATTTTGAAAATATTGTAATGAATTTTATTTCAGCTGTAGAAGAGTTTTCAGATCGTGTCCATCTTCCATTAATTATTCATCTTTGTCCACCTTCTCCAAGTTTTTATATCCTGAGAAAAGAACTATATTTAGTTGAGCAAGATAAAATATTTCAAAGATTGAATCATCGCAAGGGAATATATTTAGTTCTCTCTGAAGACTCAGATCCTAGCTTATTTAATGAATATTATGATCCTTTAAGCGATAAAACTGGACATATTCCTTTTACTCCGGTTTATTACACTGCATTGGCTACAAATCTTGTTCGAACGATTTATTCAATAATAAGCAAGCCGTATAAAGTTATTGTATTGGATGGAGATAATACTCTTTGGAAAGGAATTATGGGTGAAGATGGTGTTCTTGGTGTAGAACTTACAGAACCTTATTTGTATTTGCAAAATTGGATGTTAAAACAGTATGAACAAGGTATGTTGCTTTGTCTTGTCACAAAAAATAGTGAAGAGGATATTGAAGATTTTTTTTCAAAAAGAAGTTCTCCTCTAAAAAGGGAGCATTTTGTAACCATCCGAACTGGTTGGCAATTGAAATCAGACAGTATAAAAAAAATTGCTTCTGAGCTTAATTTAGGATTAGATTGTTTTATCTTTTTAGATGATAATTTTCTTGAGTGTGCCGATGTTTCGATAAATTGCCCCGGTGTTTTGTCGCTCCAATTGCCGACTGATTCCACTATGATTCCAAATTTTCTAAGTAACATTTGGGCTTTTGATCATCTAAAAATTACTGATGCGGATAAGAATCGAACTTTCTTTTATCAACAGAATATTAATCGTGAAAAATTTAGAGATGAATTTGTTTCTTTTGAAGAATTTATTAAAAATCTAAATTTGCAAATACAAATTTCGAAATTAACAGAAGATGATATTTCTAGAGTATCTCAATTAACACATCGCACCAATCAATTTAATATGACTACAATTAGAAAAAATGAATCAGACATTGAAATAGGTAAAAATAATTGTTTAGTTGTCAATGTTAAAGATAGATTTGGTGATTATGGATTAGTAGGTGTTATATTTTATCAGTTTAATAAACCACATTTATTAATTGAGAATATGCTATTAAGCTGTCGTGTTTTAGGAAAAGGAGTTGAGCATCATATCATTGTTGAATTAGCTAAAATTGCTCTTCAAAAACAATTTTCAGATCTTTTGATTAGGTTTAAAACTAGTTCCCGAAATCAACCAGCACATAAATTTTTGGAGAGTTTACCTTCAACAAAAAATGAAACAGAAAAAGGAGTAGTAGAATATACAATATTGACCACCGAAGCTCTAAAATTGCAATTTATTCCTATGTTTTCTGATAATTATACTATTCAATCAAATGAAAATTATTCTTCTGAAGGTATAGTCATGAACTCTGAATTAGCTCAGAGTATTGCGACGATTTTAGCTGATCCAAAATATGTGACGTCACAAATTGATACACATAATATAATACATAGAAATACTGAAATTAAATATATACCGCCTGATTCTGATTTAGAGAAACTAATTACAGAGAAATTTCGTCAAATTCTTCGTTTAGATAAGATAAGTACAACTGACAATTTTTTTGAAATAGGTGGTACTTCAATACTAATGGTACGTGCACAAACCGAATTGCAACATGAATTAAATTATGAAATTCCGATTATCGATTTTTTCAATTATCCAAATATAGCATCTTTAGCTGCTCATTTAAGTAATAAAATATTAACTATTGATTCTACGAGATCAGGAGAAGGAAGGGCTATGAAGCAGCTTTTAAGTCGAAAACAGAGATTTTCTAAAAAAGAAAACCTTAGAAAAAATTAAAAAGCATTTTTATTTTATTTCTTGCTCAAGTAACCGATTTAATTGTCCCAATAAATAAAAGGGAAGAGAAATTAATTTATAGGTACTTTATTTCTTGTAGTTAAATTTATATTAATGGCTACTTTACTGGGTAAATCAGAATTGATTCGAACTGCGGTTGAATACTTCTTTAATTCCATAAAAACATGCAATGATTTCAGACTTCCGGTTGCTCCTGATTTTACTTCAATCGGAATAACTTTGTCCCTGAATTGAATGACATAATCAATTTCCGCATTTGAACCTTTTTCATCTCGTGCCCAATAGTACAACGCAGGTTCTATATAAAATGGTGTAATTGTTCTTAGCATTTGTCCAACAGCTTGTTCCGAAAAACCCCCGTTGTTAATCAAGTTGAGTTCTTTGATATCTTTTAGCCGGTTTAAATTCAATCCCAAGCTTACACTACATAATCCCACATCCAAATAAATTTCTTTGAAAAATTTTTCTTTGATTTCGGCCGCTAAAGATACACCATTTGCTGAAGTATTTATTACACGATGACAAACTCTCGCATTATTTAACATGAATAATACTTTTTTAAAAACTGCTGAGGGTATATCAGAATTGACTCGACTATAAATAAATTTTTGCCCCAGCATTTTTGGAATTGCAGCCATGACTTCATCCATGCGTATTATTTCAATTTTATTTTTATATTTTGCAAAATCATCTCGGTAACTTGTTAGTAAGTCATTAAAAGAAAGGGTTGTTTTATAAATTTTATTGAAAAACAACCCTTTCTTTTATTTAGTTCATGGGTTACGGAGTCCTCTTTACGTAAAGAAATCCAATCAAGCATTTTACATAAATATGTGACTCAGCATTCAGAGTAATAAAGAAATCGAAAGTATGTTATTAGTTTTCAAAACGAGAGAGCACAAGCGCAGTATTAATCCCCCCAAACCCAAACGCATTACTAAGTGCTGTCTTTATTTCACATGACTTGCTCTCATTTTTAACAAACAGAGCATTTTCAGATATAGGATGCTCTAAATTTAAGTTTGGGTGGACAAATTTATCGTGCATTTGAATGATGGTTGCGATGGCTTCTACAAGACTTGTTGACCATAAACAATGTCCGGTAATGCTTTTTGTCGAATTAAGTGGTACTTCATGAATTCTATCTTTTAATAATGTTTGAATAGCTTTTAATTCCGTTTTATCCCCTAGTGGTGAAGAAGTGCCATGAGTATTGATATAATCAATGTCTTCAACACCAATGCCCGCTTTTTTTAATGCTTGTTGCATAACCCGTAATTCACCTTCGCCATTTGGATTTGCACAATGAGTCCCATCTAGCAGCATAGCGCCACCTAGTAAATATCCTAAAATGGGTACATTTCGCTTGTTCGCTGAAGTAATTGATTCCAAAAATAGAGCTGCAGCAGCTTGGCCATAGATAAATCCCTCATGGTTTTTATCAAAAGGCCGGCAAGCTTTTTGTGGTTGTTCGGCATAACGATGTCCACCCATGGCTCCAATATTATGGAATCCTTGTAGTGCCATAGGCGATAAATCAGCTAAAGCGCCCACCACCAGACATGCATCCATCTCGCTATCACGAATGATTTGATGAGCGCGTAATAAAGCAACATTACCACAAGCAGAAGCACCACCAACGGTAAATCCCTCTCCTAGAATGCCAAATACTTCACTTAAAATACCAACATAGTCTGTATCCATAAAATGAAGCGCATAAGAAGGGGAAAGATACTCGGGATTTTCTTGGAAAGAGTTTATTAAATCATAAGTATATTTATCACTGGTGTTTTGTGCTGCTACCACAATTCCAGTGCGGCTTGCCTCGATGGGGTGCTCAGCCAGAGCAGCTTGTTGCCAAGTTTCCATCGCTGATATT
>JANWKO010000121.1 GCA_025451335.1 Gammaproteobacteria bacterium | reverse complement strand
TGTATTAAATTATCAAATAGATTAGCCTGGGCTCGTTGACCAATAAAAATCAACATGATATGATTCTGATCATTATTTATCATAAACAACTAAGTAAACTTAAAATAGAAGCACCAGGAGAAGCCTCATGCAGCGCAATTCATTAAACAAAAATCGATATTATGTAGTTGCGAATCAAGATATTGAAACTTGGTATGACGGTTGTCTTGCAGGATGGACTGTTCCTCGAGCAGGTGCTGAGGATTCAATTACTAATGAAGAACTTCTCGAAACGTTTCCTCGCAATAGTCAAATTTATGTATTTAATACATATCAAGATGCACGAAAAGAAGCACATTATTTGTATTATCCTGAAAGAAAGCCTTATTATACCTGGCCTGTTTTTGAAGTAACAATTTATCCACACACCATTCTTCAAAGCGATAAAAAAGGTAACCTTTTTATTAATAAAACGGATGTTCAAAGCATCAATAATGGATGGGTTGTGAGCTCTGCTTCACAATATTCGCCTGAAACAAGAAAATATGATCTTACGCCAAAGCAAGCGAAAAGTTATGAAGATGTTTTTAAAAAAAATATCAAGGATCCTGAAAATTTTAATGAAAAAAAACAAGGATTACTTCGTATGTTTGATAAATATAATTTTAGCCTATGGCGTAAACATCGAAGCATGATGAGAGATTTAAAAAACCAGATTTCTCAAACCGACAATGAAAATGATATTTTTACTTGGGCATCGAATGCGATAAAAATGTTAAGATATTCTGACAGGGATAACGCATGTTACGCAGTGTTATTTGTCGCTTTGCAGCATTTTAGAAAAATTGAAAAAATGAATGATAAACCTCTTGATCAACCATTAAAAATAAAGAAATTGCAGTAAATTTTTTTGGTCTTGTTCACAAAAAAATCACTTGGTAGAGTCTTTTTATAATCTTACAGAAACTAATATTTTTTACATTCGTAAACAATAACTTCGTCTTTTTCATCTGGCTCAGCGCGGCCATATACTTTGTAACGCATTATATCTTTGAAGCCGACATCGGTTAGCCAATCATCCATTTCTTCATGTTGATAAAGACGAGTACGCATATCTTCCATTTCCGTACTTATAATTTGAGCGTTTTTAATTAATTCATAGCGACATATGACTTGTAAAACTTGTTTTTCAGAATTATAGATGGGCAGAGTGCTTAATAAAATTTGCCCACCGTCAGATTTTTCTCGTGTTTTGCCTTCCCAAACCCCTAAGTTTTTGGGAATGGCATGAATGGTTTCGATTTCAAAAACAAAAGTTCCATTGGGAGACAAGCGGTCATAAATATTTTTCAAACAAAGTAAAACTTGGTCTTTATGAGTAATTAAGCCTAATGAACCACTGGGAATAAAGATTAAGTTATATTGTTTTTCTAAGGTCATTTCATTGAGATATTGTGGATAAAGTACCGGTTTAATATTTTTTTCAGCACATTTTTGCATGCATATACCTAACATGTGCATGGAAGCATCCAATCCTTCTACATTAAATCCACGCTCAAGGAAAGGAACTAAGAAGCGTCCACTGCCGCACATAGGCTCAAGAATAGGCCCTTTCACTTTTTCAATATATTCTAAATAAAATTTTAAAGCCTCATCTGGCGCAGTGGGTTTATCGAGGTCATAATAATCGGCACATAAATTTTGATAAGTTTTCATTGCAGCATCCTATGCTATAACTTGTGTTCCAATGATAAATATTATAACCAAAGGTGAGAATATGCTACAGACAGAAAAGATAAAATATCAAGATGGTTCTTTAACGTTAGAGGGGCATTGTGCCTTTGATCCTAATATTAAGGAAAAACGTCCAGGGATTTTAGTCGCTCCAACGTGGGCTGGTCGAGATTCATTTTTAGATAAAAAAGCCGAAGAATTGGCAAAATTGGGTTATGCGGGATTCGCATTAGACATGTTTGGAATGGGTAAGGTAGGCAATACAAAAGAAGAAAAATCTGCTTTGATTCAGCCCTTCGTCAATGATAGAAATGTATTGCGCGGACGTATTTTGTCTGCTTTTGAAGCAATAAAAACTCTGCCTTTTGTTGATAGTTCTAAAATCGGAGCAATCGGTTTTTGTTTTGGTGGCTTATGTGTATTGGATTTAGCTCGAAGTGGAGCGGATATTAAAGGTGTGGTGAGTTTTCATGGTTTGCTGCAAAAACCCGAACATTTAGCAAATAATAAAATTCTTGCTAAAGTATTAGCACTCCATGGCCATGATGATCCTATGGTACCCCCAGAAGCTGTTTTAGATTTTGAAAAAGAGATGACACAAGCAGAAGTGGATTGGCAGGTTCATGTATATGGTAAAACTATGCATGCTTTCACTAATCCTCAGGCAAACGACCCTGGGTTCGGTACAGTCTATAATGAACGCACTGCAAGTCGAGCCTGGCGTGCGATGGAAGATTTTTTTAAAGAAATACTATAGGTTTATTTAAGGTTGACAATTTTCTGTGGCATAGCGAATTGTCAACTGATCCTAACCTGTGTAAAATCAATTCCTTGTTATTTTTATAAAATATGACTTATGCAACCTGAAAATCGCCAAGAACGCTTAAAAAACAAATCAGTTTTTATTTCGTGCATCGTACCTGTTTATAATGAAGCTGCGAATATCGAGTCTTTTTTTAAACAATTACATAGTTTTTTAGCAAGCCATGCTGATAAATTTGAAATAATTGTCGTCGATGATGGCAGTAGAGATGATACTGTTCAAAAGGTGCGCGATCTTCCTAAGCATTATTCTTTAAAACTCATTTGCTTATCGCGAAATTTTGGCAAGGAAACTGCTTTAACGGCAGGATTGGAACATTGCTCGGGTGAAGTGGCCATTATTACCGACGCCGATTTTCAACATCCAATCGAAGTATTGCCCCAATTCCTATCCCATTGGGCAGAAGGCTATGAAATGGCTTATGGGGTACGCAAAAATCGTAATAATGAATCAGCGATTAAACGTAATTTTGCTAATTTTTTTTATTGGCTCATGGCAAAAATTACTAAAATAGAAATTCCCCATAATGCGGGTGATTTTCGCTTAATGTATCGTAAAGTTGTCGATGCCATTAATAATTTTCAAGAACGCACGCGCTTTATGAAAGGCTTGTATGCTTGGATTGGCTTTAAGCGAATCGCAGTCCCATTTGAAGTGCAAGAAAGGGCGGCTGGAATAAGTTCATGGGGTTTTGCTCGTTTAACCGAATTGGCTATTACTGGGATCACTTCTCTTTCTGATATTCCCTTGCGAGTTTGGGGCTTTATTGGATTTATCATTTCCTTGATTTCTTTAATTTACGCTATTTATTTCATGACCATTACATTAATTTATGGTGCAGATCTTCCTGGTTTTCCTAGTATTATAGTGGCAGTGATGTTCTTAGGCGGTGTGCAATTGCTTTCGATAGGAATTTTAGGCGAATACATCGCAAGAATTTTTACAGAAGTTAAACAGCGGCCAAAATATATCATTGAAACCAAATATGGCTTTGAGAAATAAATTAATTCAGTTTTATCCTCTATTATTCCAATTGATGCGTTTTGGTCTTGTTGGATTATGTGCGGCAGCAGTTCATATTTCTTTGCTTGCATTCTTTGTCGAAATAGGTCAGTTAAAACCATTAATAGCTAACATCATCGCGTTTATAATTGCTTTTCAAGTAAGCTACTGGGGTCATCGCATTTGGACATTTAATGGAACAACTGCTTCGCACCGTGTTGCGTTACCCAGATTATTTTTAGTCTGTGGTACAGGTTTTATAGCCAATGAAGGTTTGTTTTATGTATTTCTTACCGTTTTTAATTTACCTTATCCCATTGCCCAGTTTTTTGTATTAAGTATTTTACCTTTGGTGAGCTTTACTATGGGTAAGTTCTGGGTATTCAAATAAGGTCTGCGTTTTCCTCAGGGCGATTGCTTAATACCATTATGTCATTATATTGTGCAAGGGGATAAACTTTAATATGAAACAATTTCTCAATTTGTTTGAAATGACTTGCAAATTTAACATTAGTAAAAATATACAAACGTTTATTTTGATAACTACTTCTATATCGTTCCCAAAATTCAACTTCATCGATTAACCAATTTTTTGTATCTTGGAAAGGCATGCCATACCATAATTCTCTTGCCCAATTATCATAAAGTGGAATATCTGGAGAATTCCAATTGTTAACGATAGTAATATGTTGATGAAGATCTAAATAAATACCTAAATCTTGATAATATTTATAAAATGTTACAATTTCATCAGTAGGCTGAATTTTTGATTTAATCTGTAGTGCCAAAGTTTTTGTTGAATTTTGATTAATGGTATCGCTGCTTTTTATAATGATTAATAAAAAAATACATGCAGTAGCCATTAAAATAGAGAAAATTTGCGAAAACCGTTTTTTTCTAATGAATAAGCCAATCAAAGCACCAGAAATTAAAAAAACCACACCAACTGATTTAAAATAAATAGTCATCTGTGGATGAAGGTCTAATAGCTTGGCAAGTGGCAATAATAGACAACTGGCCGCAATACCCATACAGAAAAAAAGATAGGCTCCTATTCCCCAGCGAATACCTTTGGTTATGCCTTTTTCCCAACACTGATTCAGATAATTTCCTAGCAATAAGGCAAGCACAGGAAAAACTGGCAAGATGTAGCCAATTGTTTTCGATTTAGGAATCGAAAAAAATAGGAAAATTAAAAAGAACCAAAGCAATAAAAATAATTCGATGCTATGGTTTTGTCGATTATGCCAAACAGATTTTATTTGTTGCGTAAGAGCTTGGAAAAAGAAAATTGTCCAAGGGAATATTCCAGCTAAAATAATAGGGGCATAAAACCAAAATACCGTGCGATTATTGAAATGATCTGCGGTAAGAAATCGCGCCACCTGTTGCTTAACGAAGAAAAACTGAAAAAACTCTGGGTTAGCTTTTTGTACTAAGATATACCAAGGCAGGGTAATGGCGGTGAAAATTACGAGTCCAATCCCTAGACGCATTTTTTTCAAAATATTCCATTTATTTAAAGTAAGAATCCAAGCGCCAATAATCATGGCAGGAAAGACAATACCGATTAATCCCTTAGTAAGAAATGCTAATCCTGCAAATATATAAGCTATTATTAAAAATCCTGTGCGTTGCCGTAATGTATTTTCCGTGCGCATTGCTATGATAAATGAAAACAAAGAACCGCTGATTAAAACGGCAACTTCCAAGTCTAGATTAGCATAATGAGCAGCCCCATAATAAACAGGGCAGGTAGCTAAAAGAATGGCAGAAAGTAATCCAGTACGACGGTTAAATAAGAGGCGTCCAGCGCTGTAAGTGAGTACTATTCCGAGTAAACCAGCAAGCATAGGCCAAAAGCGCAATGCCCATTCTTTTAAACCAAAAAGATTAATAGCGGAAGCTTGCAACCAATAATATAAAACAGGCTTATCAAGAAAAGCAACGCCATTGACTCGTGGCGTCACATAATCACCTGTTATGACCATTTCTCTAGCGACTTCAGAATAGCGACCTTCATCTGGCGTAAATAAAGCATAAGAACCAATCCAAAGGGTGTAAAAGAGACCAAAGAAAATCGCAATACTTAATAAATCTTTAGCCCAATTTTGAGTCTCTTTGTATGAATTTTGAGTTGATAACACTTGTTGAATCTCGCAAATTATTTTAATCTGTTTTTAAGTCATACTCGCCGATATAAATAGTAATGAGGCCGGCGGGGTCTCCGACCCTAAGGAAATTTGATGAAACGCATTATCCTTTGTGCAGATGATTATGGGCAAAATACCGCCATTTCTCAAGCAATTATTGATTTAATCAAAAAAAATCGTTTATCAGCTACAAGTTGTATGACGACTTCTTATTATTGGTTAAGTCATGCCAAATGGTTAGAGTCTGTGAAAGATCAAGTTGATTTAGGTTTGCATTTCAATTTAACAGAAGGAAAGCCTCTTACAACCAGTAACTTAGGTTCTGATTTTAAATCATTGTCAGAGCTTATTCTAAATGCTTATTTGGGGAAATTGGATAAAGAATCTATACAAATAGAATTAAATGCTCAAATTGATCAATTTGAGTCAGGGATAGGGCGATTACCTGATTACATTGATGGACATCAACATATTCAACAATTACCTATCATTCGAGATATTGTTTGTACGGTATATGATAAACGCCTGAGGCAAGCGGGTGCATATATAAGATCAGTCTATGATCCTGGGGTCTTTGGGCGGTTTCAATCCAGTGGCTATATCAAAGCCCTAATCATTCAATTATGTGGTGCACGTGCTTTTAAAAAGGCTTTGGATCGACAAAATATCCCCCATAATTCTACCTTTGCAGGGGTATATGATTTTAACCAAGCAAAAAATTATGCGCGTATTTTTTCAGGTTTTTTGCAACAAATCGAAGATAAAGGAATCGTAATGTGTCACCCTGGTCTAAGCAATGACTCTGGCGAAGATGCAATTGCTCAATCGAGATATCTTGAGTTTCAATTTCTACAAAGTGAAGAGTTTGACAAAATTTGCGCAAAATTTGCCGTAAAAATAGGACGTTTCAAATAAAGAATTCTTGGAAGGTTTCAATGAAGAATAATGATATTTGTCCCATTTTAGCTTTTCGAGATAATTATATCTGGACATGGTTGGATAAACCGGCAAATAAAGCTTGGGTAGTCGACCCGGGGGAAGCAGCACCGGTCATTCGTACCCTAGGGGAGCTAGGAGTTGATTTGGGTGGTGTTTTGATTACGCATCATCATTATGATCATTCCGGAGGGATAAAAGAATTATTAAATCGATGGCCTAACATTCCCATATTTGGATCATATAAAAGTGTGATAAAAGAAATAAATTCTCCAGTTCATGAAGGTATGGAAATAGAATGCGGACCTTTGCATTTAAAAATCTTAGAAATACCAGGTCATACGCTGGATCATATAGCTTATTGGAATGACGCGATCTTATTTTCCGGGGATACGCTATTTAGTGCTGGATGTGGCAAAGTTTTCGAAGGAACACCAGAGATGATGTATCAATCTCTGACTAAACTTATCAATTTGTCTGATTCTATTAAAATTTATTGTGGTCATGAATATACGCAAGCAAACTTAAAGTTTGCTCAACAAGTTGAGCCTCAGAATCCTAACATTGTTTCTAAGCTTAAAATCGTCACTGAATTACGTGAAGCCAATAAGCCCACTCTGCCTTCGTTATTAAGTGAAGAAAAGATCGTTAACCCATTTTTGCGTTGTCATGAAGAGAATGTTATTAAATCTGTTCAGCAGCATGCACATAGTTCTATATCTAATCCGATCGATGTTTTTACTGAGTTGCGCAGTTGGAAAAATACCTTCTAATCTCTTCAATCTTATTGAAAATAAAACAAGATTTATCTACCGCTTGAGAAAAAACTTTGCTAAAATAAATAGGTCATCACTAGGATCTTCCATTCAATGGAGTTATATAGTCGGTGGCACATGTTAAATTTGAATTAAGGTGTGTAGTATGTCAGCACGTGAAAATGGAACCGTCAAATGGTTCAACAACAGTAAAGGTTATGGTTTTATTCAACGAGATCAAGGCGGGGATGTATTCGTTCATTTCCGAGCTATCCGTGGCGAAGGCTACCGATCTTTGGAAGAAGGTCAGCGCGTTGAATTTTCAGTAGCGCAAGGCCAAAAAGGTCTCCAAGCTGAAGACGTGGCAGTCGTCGAATAACATCGAACATACTGTACGATTTTTTCTGTATGTTGCTTCTGAAGGGAATTCCTTCAGGAGCAGCATTTTTTTTGTTTAGGATTAAGAATGTCTGAAAAAGAATCAAAAGTAGAAAAAAAGCTTTTACATTACACTGGAAAAGCCATTGCTGATTTTAATATGATTCAAGCCGGTGATAGAGTAATGGTTTGTTTATCGGGTGGGAAGGATTCTTTTACCATGTTGCGATTGCTGAATTTATTGCGCCAACGTGCACGTGGTAAATTTGAAATAATGGCTTTTACACTGGATCAAGCTCAGCCTGGTTGGGATGATAGCCGGCTTCGCTTATGGTTAGAAAATAGTAAAATCCGGCATGAAATTATCACCCAAGATACCTATTCAATTGTTAAAGATAAAATTCCTGAAGGTAACACGTATTGTTCTTTATGTTCTAGATTGCGTCGCGGCATTATTTATACTTATGCGGAGGCAAATGGATTTAATAAAGTCGCTCTTGGTCACCATCGTGATGATTTGATTCGTACATTACTTATGTCGATTTTATATAGCGGTGAAATTAAATCGATGCCACCCAAATTATTAAGTGATAATAAAAAACATATTGTGATAAGACCGTTAGCTTATTGCCAAGAAAACGATATTATTGAGTATGCTAAAGAACAAGCTTTTCCTATTATTCCTTGTAACTTGTGTGGTTCTCAAGAAAATTTAGCTCGCCAAAAAGTTAAAGTATTAATTGATCAACTTGCGAAAGAAAATCCCAAAATCCCAAGTAATATGCTGCATGCTTTGACCAGCGTTAAACCCAGTCAATTAATGGATAAAAAGCTTTGGAATTTTAAACAATTAGAAACGGAAAGATTGAATAGCGAGGAGTTACCTTTAGAAGATTTAGAATTCGAATTTAGTACTGAGTGCTAGAGCTAAGTTAACCATCCGGGAATGAAAGGATCTGCCTTTCGCAAATCGCGTCGATGTGTTTTCCAATTCGGATCAAATTTTTCTACCAATTGCCAAAATTTCTCAGAATGATTTAAATGAATTGTATGGCAAAGTTCATGAATAATAATATTGCGCATTAAATCAAACGGTAGGAATAAAAGCTTATAATTCAAACTAATTAATTTTTCTGAAGAACAACTTCCCCAGCGACTGCGCTGATCTCGAATAATGGCGTCATTATAAGGTAGTTGAATTTCTTGGCTGATTAACTGCAACTGTGTGAGGAGATGAAGATGAGCTTGTTTTTTTATCCAAGTTATCAGTAATTTTTTACATTCAGCTTTGTTATCGATATTTCCAAATAAAACTAATTCTTGATGTGGACGAGGAATTATTCTTAATTTGCAAGGATTATAGATATAATCAATTTGCCAGGTTTGCGAAATAGATTTAAATAAAATTTCATCTGGCAAATTTTCGGATTTAGCGTTGCGAGCATTTTGTAAATGCAACAATTGTTTTTCTATCCAAGAACGATTTTGCTCCAGAATAAAAGGAATCTCTTTAACATTAAATTTTTTTGGGACAATTAATTCTAAACCATGCTGAGAGGAAGCTTTTAATTTGACATGACGCGCCCGCGGATGTTTTTTTACCGTGATTTCAGGAGGCCAGGCTATTTTTGTTGTTTCCAATGTGTTCATAGAGAGCTCTAGTTAACCAAGCCGTAAGCTATCATAAACTAAATCCGTATTTTCAGAAATAGACTGAGATATGACTTTAGGTTTTGGCGTTTGACTTTTTTCCTCAACGACAGAAGCGGCTTTAGTTTCGAATTGAGGTGTTATTTCAATTCTATTGAATATTCTAACTGACGTTGATTTGAGAATGGAAGGTGACAAATGTTCCATTTTAATAATATGTTTTGGACCAGGTACAAGTTGAGAATATGGAACTTCTGGGTAAGCAAGTTTATCTAAGTCATTTTGATAGGGTATTTTAGTTCCAGCAGTATGAATAATATGCCCTAATGTAGTACCACTTACTAAGGTTACTCCAAAGCCAATAATTAACTTAGCAAATAAAATTCCGATTGGTGTCGCAGGGCATAAAATGCTGGCTAAAAGCGCAGTGATTAAGCCTATACCTATTCCTAGTGCAGCCGCTATTTTCCAACCTTGTGGTAACGAATTCCATTTAGTTTTAAATTGAATATAACCTGTTTGTTGGCTTAATAATTGGTTTTCAGCAATTGAAAGAACTCGATTTAAAACAAAAGGTTTGTCTTTAAATCTTTCAGAAATATATGTATTACAGGTTTTTTTATTATTGATTGACAAGCGGGGATAACTGTGTCGATAAAATTGAAAGAGATGAGCTTGAGTCAATTTATGATTCGAATTTTCAATTGAATAGCATAGTGCATTAAAATCGCGAATTGGGTGTCCGCTAAATCTGCTGTTGCTTGTAGAGCAAAGATTTTCAACATCAAATTTTATTAGTTGAAATGCAGAATTCTCAGTAGGTTTGATTTTGTTTTTTATTAAAATATCGTGCGATTCATAATTTGCAATTAATTGAAAAAACTTAAATTGTTTATCTGGAGCAGGCAAATATTGACCGCAGTTTCTATAAATTCTTTCGCTCCATCCTTGTAGTTTATATAGACGTAATAATCTTTGCGGGTCACCGGTAAATTGATTTTTGTTGATAATATTTTTTCTGTCAAAATTTGTCACCAATTCATCATATCTTTCTTGATATTCTTTATTTAATAATACATATTTTTCTTGATAAAATTTAGTGATTAATTCTTCGTCAATTATCGAGTAATTAAAAAGTCGTTCGATGTTATTAAAATCTATAGTTATATCGCCAGAAAAGATTCCATTTTTTAAACGCCAATAATGCACATAGTTATCAAACTTGCTTCTATCTTCCTCTGATAATAAAACATAGCGTTTAGAATAAAACTGATGAATAAGCTCGCTGTTCATCTCGTTCTCAGTAAAGATTCTAATCATGCTCTGTAAATCGATTTTTGGGTCATCAGAAAATTCGCCATATTTGCAATGCCATAATGCAACTAATCTAGTGAAAATAGCTTGCTTTTCTGAGGATAATTTTATTAGTTCTTTTGCTGCAAAATGTTTAACGATTGTAATGAGTGAAGGATCATGTGATTTGGTGATGTATAATAAATATATTAAAGCTGAAAAATGTAATAAGGTATTATCGTCAAAGATTTTTTGGTTCAATAAGCTGTCAGCATATTGCTTAAGTCCAATTTGTTCAGCTGCATTGATTAAAATGAAGGTAAAAATTGGATTATTTTGTCTATCTTGTTCTTTGAAATGCAATGGATTTACAACTAAATGCTTGGGATCATTTAAATCTTTATCTTCACTAATACCTTTTATAATTCCTTTAATTGATTTTTGGGTAAAATTCGTTGATTGATCAGGATCGTCATCTATATGAGTAATTTGAATGCTAACATCGCCCATGATTTTTCGAATTATTTTGTCTATTAAAATAAAATGAAATTTTTTCCATTTTACTTCTTGAAAAACAACGGCCAATTTTTTAAGTTCATTTTCTCTTTTAAGATCATTTTCAATATGTTGGCGCTTCATGAAAACATCTTCAATAAAATTCTCAAAATCCAAAAGGTTTTGAAAGTTTAGTATGTCTAATTCTTTTATTAACTCTGCTTCAATTGAAGTAATTTTTTTGTAATGCGAATGTTGTTTTTGTTCATTTTTTAGATCAGTATCAAAATAATCGAGTACTGTTATAATTTGAGGAGCTAATCCATAATCATCTTTTAAAATTCGAATAGATTCATGTACTGAAGTGAGGGCGTATTCAGGTTTTTTATTTTGTTGGAAAGAATAAGACATTTCATCGCGTATTTTTTTAATGCTTTCATTAATGGTGCGATTAGTGGAAATGAAATAGGGAATATGAGCAGCTTCACAAAAATAAAGTAAAGGTAAAAATTCTTCGGTAATTTGAGCGCCATATTTATAAGTTCCGAATAAAGTGCCGTCTAAGTCGAGGCTTAAAATCTTGGTCTTGTTATCTTCACTGATGTTTCTACTTATCATCTTTCACCTCGAATTAGGGTCTGTTTACAATTCCAACCTAAAAGCAAGAATTTAAGGCTCAGCCTGGCAAATTGTCAATAGTCCCAAGGGGTAAGTTGATAGAAATTTCAAAAGGGCTTTATGCCTTTGCAAGGTATTGCTGAGCGATTTCTTGAACAGCATTTACTTCAATTTCAAATTGAGAAAATAACTCCGCAACGCTTTGCAATTTATTTTGTTTTAAAGAAACTTCGAATGCAGCAATTGCTTCTTTTAATCTAGGGACGCCGCAATAGCATACAGCACCATGTAGCTTATGAACATGTTGCAGTAATTCAGAATAATTACTATTTAAATAGGCGGTTTTAATATTCGAGAATTCAATAGGCAGAGTTTGAATTAATAAGCTCAGCATTTCTTCAGCTAGATCAGATTTGTTGTTAGCAAGCTTTAGGCTTAAATTCCAGTCGATTATAGGTTTTTTAATTTCATTCTGAGGATCCGTATTATAAATCCATTTGTTAATGATTTTAATCAGTGAATTTTTAATAATTGGTTTTGTTAGATAATCATTAAATCCTATTTGAATTAATTCATTAGCTTCATCTGCTGATATATGAGCGGAAAGTGCAATAATAGGCGTGCTGGAATTCATATTTTGCATTGTTCGAATATGATTTAAGCTTTCATATCCATCCATTTTCGGCATACGCAAGTCCATCAGTATCAAATCGAAAGATTGCTTTTCAGCAAATTGAATAGCTTCTAAACCATCATGTGCAATGATAATACTTGCTCCGCTTTTTTGTAATAATGCGGTGAGAAGATTTGCATTTTGAAAATTATCATCAACACAAAGAATTTTCTTGCCTATCAAGTTGATTGATGGATTTGATGTGGCTGAATGGTTAGTAGTGAGATGGCGAGTTGGGCTTAACATTTGAAAGAACGCGTGATAGAGATTCGTTCTTACAATTGGTTTGGTTAACGATAATGTCGCACCTTCAGCTATGAAATAATCCAAAGTTGCTTGATCGGATGAGTTTGTTAATACGAGAAGAGGACCATTAAACAATTTTTTCACTTGTGACAAAATTTCGATAGCTTCAGCATTGTTTATTTGTTGTTGATTAATACAAAGAATAATAGTAGTAGGTTTATTGTAAAGATGTTGTATTAATGACGCTAATTCAGTGAATTCAGAGACATTCATTTTCCATTCTAATAATTGATTTTTTAATGCTTGTCGAGTTGGCGTGTGAGGTTCTAATAGATAAATGTTGGTATTTTTAAATGGCATTTCATTTTCTAATGTGGTGTCGGCAGACGCTATTTCGACAGTAAAATTGAACCAAAAGATCGATCCTTGTCCTTTGTTGCTTTCTAGAGAGATTTTACCTTGCATTTGATCGATTAATTTTTTGCAAATTGCTAACCCTAAACCTGTGCCACCATATTTTCTTGCGATACTATTATCAGCTTGTTGAAAGGCACTAAAAATTAGTTTTTGATCATTATTGGTTAATCCTATTCCCGTATCAGAAACAGAAATTCGGATTTTAACTGAGCTTTGCATTTTGTTTTCAATGGTTATTCGAATAATGACTTCGCCGTGCTCGGTAAATTTTATCGCATTTGAAACTAAGTTAGTTATAATTTGTTTTAAACGTAAGGGATCGCTAATAATTTTATGCGGAACATCTTCGTCTATAAGAGCGACAAATTCTAATTGTTTTGCATTTGCGCTAGGCTGCATTAATGTCACAATTTCATCAATACAATCACGTATGTCAAAGGTTAAATATTCTAAGCGCAATTGACCAGCATCTAAGCGTGAAAAATCCAAGATGTTATTAACTAAATTTAATAAATTCAGTGTAGATTTTTGTATTGTATTTAAATAATTACGTTGTAAAGTTGTGAGTTCTGTTTCAAGTAATAAATTGGTAAACCCTATCATTCCATTCATTGGGGTTCGTATCTCGTGGCTCATATTGGCAATGAATTCGGATTTTATGCTGCTCGCCTCTAAGGCTTCTTTTTGAGCATATGCAAGTTCAAAATTTTTCTTTTCGATGGTTTCTAAAGATAATTGTAAATCAGCGGTTGCTTGCTCGATATTATCTTGTAATTCATCCCGCGCTTTTTGTAAGGCCTCTGCCATTTTATTTATGCCTTCTTCAAGATCGCTAATTTCACCTCCTGTATTCGTTTTGACGCGAGTTTCTAATTGACCTTGTTCTAATTTTTTAACAGCTGACCGCATCATGTAGAGGGGATAGGTGAGACGTTGTGCTGTACGTCTTGCGAGAAAAATACTACTTATAATCCCGAAGGCGAGGATAATGGTTGTTAATAATATGACCTGATATTCTTTTAACAAGGTTTTAGTTCGGGTCATAGTTATAGTGGCCCATCCAACAACTTGGGTACCTGCGTGATTTTTGGTTGTGTGAAATAATATATGTGGAGGATGCGATGCCATATTAAAAGAATTAATAACAATTGGCGCAGTAAAAGTTATCGTCTCTTTGTGTTCAAGCACTGTTGTATGCCGATTATCAAAAGTGATCTGCTTTAAAATTTCTGTGGTTTGAGGGTCTTCATTTCCGCTATAAGCCAATAATTCTTGATGAGGCCCAAAAAATATGACTGCTTGCAATTCAGTTTCGGTCAAAAATAGTTCTGTCAAATCTTGTAAGATATGCCGATTTTCTTTTAATATTCCATGTCGACTGCTAGTTACAATATGATTTAAGATCATTTCACCATGTAGGCGTAATTCTTTTTCTAAGTCATATATTCGTGAAGCTATTAAGTAGGTTCCTAATAATACGGATAAAATTAGAGTTGGAATTAGAACAAGGAAAAATGCTCGAGTTTGTATACTTATTCCCTTCATTAATCACGTATCCTTTTTACATCAAAGACATTTGGTAATTGCTTGATATGATTTGATAATTGTTGAAGTTCCGTTAAGTTATTAATTTGTATAGTCATCGTAATATATATCATATTATTCTTTTTGCTAATAGTAGAGTTTAAACTGATTAAATCAATTTTCGAATTTGTTAAAAGCATAGTAATTTCTTTTAATAATTCCTCTCGTCCATAAGCCCGAATTTGTAATTCAACAAGATAATTATTTAATTGTTTATGATCCCATGAAACTTCCAAAAATCGTGCGTCTTTTTCGGGCAGCGCATTCGAAATATTATTGCAGTTTTTACGGTGAATTGATACGCCGCGTCCTTGAGTAATATAACCAACAATTTCATCGCCAGGAATAGGTTTGCAGAATCTAGCAATGCGTGTTAAGAAATCATCTGCTCCAGCAATATGCATTCCAATTGCTTTTTGAGGTGATTTTTTTATCGTAGGTGTGCTTGTATGAGTTTCTTGGGAAATAACGTGTTGCTCAGATTGTGCTGCATGAATGACTTGTGCGGGTCGTATCATGCCATGTCCAATGGCAGCGAATAAAGCGTCATCATCTTTAAAATTAAATCGTGCAGCAATTTTCTGTAAATTGGGATGATGAATTCCTGCTCGGGCAAATTCACGTTCTAAAGTGTGCTTACCTGTCTCGACATATTGAGTCACTTCTTGGTGTCTAAACCATTGTGTGACTTTGCTTCGAGCGCGTGCTGTATTGATATATCCAAACTCTTTATTCAACCAGTCACGACTGGGTGTGCCTGTTTTTGAGGTAATAATTTCAACTTTGTCACCTGTATGAAGGTGATAGGTTAGAGGAACGATATGTCCGTTAATTTTTGCTCCTCGGCAGCGATGTCCAAGTTCGCTATGGATGTGATAGGCAAAATCAAGAGGTGTTGCTCCTGCGGATAGTTCTAATATTTCACCAGCAGGAGTGAAGGCATAAACGCGGTCTTCTAAAATTTGCTGTTGTATAATGTTAGGAACGGTTTCTTCTTTAGCTACATCTTTATGCCAGTCAAGAAGTTGGCGGAGAAATGTAATTTTTGTTTCGTAACCGGACTCATGAGGTTTCTTTTCTTTATATAACCAATGTGCTGCAAAGCCGTGTTCTGCCTCGTCATGCATGTCATGAGTGCGAATTTGAATTTCCATATTCTTGCCATCCGGCCCAATGACAGCGGTGTGAATAGAGCGATAACCATTTTGTTTGGGATTGGATATGTAGTCATCAAATTCATCTTCAATATGATTCCATAAACTATGTATTATACCTAGTGTTGTATAACAATCTGCGATACTGGGTACTAAAATTCGAACTGCGCTATAATCATAAATATGATTCAAATCTAAATGTTTTTGTAACATTTTTGCATAAATACTGTAAATATGTTTTGCGCGCCCAGAAAGTTCAAATTGAACATGAGCTTTTTTCAATTCATCTTCCAAGCTTTTAATAATTTCGGAAATACGTTTTTCACGATCAGCACGTCTTTCAGCTAAAAATTTTGCAATACTTTTATATGCTTCAGGGTCATTATAATGAAATGCAAGATCTTCTAATTCCCATTTTAATTGACCTATGCCAAGTCGATTAGCAAGAGGTGCATAAAGATCTATTGTTTCTTGAGCTAAGCGTTTTCGTTCGATTGGATTTATATTTTTAATTCCACGCATGAGGCTTGTACGTTCAGCTAGTTTGATCAAAACGACTCGTATATCTGAAGCCATGGCTAATAGAGTTTTTCGTAATCGATCAATTTGTGTTTGATCGCGAGACTTAATATTACCAAGATTATTTATTAAGTTTAATTGCGAATAGCCTGAAATTAGTTTTTGAACATTTTCTCCTAGCTGTTCTTTTAAGGTATCTTGTGATGAGTTGGTATGTTGCACTGTGCTTGTCATAATTGCAGCAGCAATTGCTTCTGTATCGAGTTTGAGATCGATAATAATTTCTGCCATTTCTAAACCTTGTTCGATGCAAGGTTGTCCATAGAAAGTTGTTAATCCTTTACTGGTCGATTCTGCAAGATGACATGCTTTGTTTATAAGATCGAATGTCTTTAAATGATGATGTGTTTTGGCGATTTTTTGCAACCAGGCATTGATATCGACGCTGCCATCAGGAAGATGCTGAAATTTCTCTTTGACTGCAACCATGTCTATTTACTCAAATACGGCTATCGCTTCAATATGGCTTGTATGTGGAAACATATTAATTACACCGACTTGTTTTAACTTATATCCATAAGTATACACTAATTCTCCAGCATCTCTGGCTAGAGTAGCGGGATTACAGGATATATAAACGATTCTTTTAGCTGAAAATTTTGGAAAAAATGGCAAAATTTCTTTTGCTCCGGTGCGCGGGGGATCGAGTAATATTTTATCGTATTGTTTTTGTAACCATGAAGCCGATGGGTTGGGTTCCATAAGATTAGCCATATGAAATTCAGTATTTAATATTTTATTAAGTTGCGCATTTTCTCTCGCTCTATCCACCAGATCATGACTGCCTTCTATACCTGTGACATGATTTGCAAAACGAGTGATAGGCAGAGTGAAATTTCCCAGTCCACAAAATAAATCTAAGATATTGTCAGTATTAATAGGGTTTAGTAAGTGTAGTGCTTGTTTTAATAACAATTGATTTATTTCGCTATTAACTTGAATAAAATCAAGAGGATAAAATTGCATGATTAATTGAAAGTCGGGTAATTCATAAGATAATTGTTCATTACCATCTTGAGGCCAAATTTTATGTATTTTAGCCGGAGGATTCGGCTGCAAGAAAATTTGCAAATTATGAAATTTTCCAAACTCAATAAGTTTGGTAATGTCATCTTCTTGAAGAGTAGTCATATGTCGAAATACTAAAGCCGTATCTTTATCGCCAGCTGCCACTTCAATCTGTGGAATATGTTCAAATTGGCTTAAGCTAGCAACTAATTGACTCAGCGCCTCGATCTTTGGACCTACTGAATTATGTAAAACTGGGCAAGAATGAATATCAGCCAGAAAATTACTGGATTTTTCTCTAAATCCAACTAAGACGCGTTCTTTTTTTCTGACATAGCGCACACCAAGACGTGCTTTGCGCCTGTAATTCCAGGGATTTCCAGCAAGCGGTGGTAGAATAATTTCCGGTTCCACTTTGCCAAAATGTTTGAGTTGTTCCAGCAAGGTATTTTGTTTTAACTGAATTTGTGCTTGTATTTCAATATGTTGCATACTGCAACCACCGCAAATATTAAAATGCTGGCAACCAGGAGGAATTCTTTCCGAGGCAGGAGAAATAATTTCAACTATTTCTGCTTCATTGTAGCGGGAATGTTTTTTGGTTATTTTGCAAGCGATGGTTTCCTTGGGTAGTGCGCCATTTACAAAAGTCGTTTTTCCATTTATGTTCGCAATTCCTCGTCCATCATGACTGAACGATTCTATTTGAATGGTAATAGTTTCAGTAACTTGAGCATTTTTCATAAGTCAATCACAGTATTCAATTTTATATTAAAGTGTTATTATCCTAAATTCGGAATGAGAAACCTAGGTTTTTTACAAGGATAGTGAGCATGAGTCAATTTTTTACCATTCACCCTGAAAACCCTCAGCTGCGATTAATTCGACAAGCCGCGAATATTATTAAAAAAGGTGGTGTTGTTGTTTATCCTACGGATTCTGCTTATGCGATAGGTTGCCAATTAGAAAATAAAATCGCACTGGACCGAATTCGGCAATTACGCAAGTTAGATGAAAAACATAATTTTACTTTGGTTTGTCGCGATTTATCTGAACTGTCTACTTATGCCATTGTTGATAATTCTGCTTTTCGATTAATAAAATCTAACACGCCTGGTCCCTATACTTTTATTTTAAAAGCGAGCCCAGAAGTACCCAGAAGATTATTGCACCCAAAACGAAAAACGATAGGTTTGCGTGTTCCTGATAGTAAAATCGTGCAAGATTTATTATCAGAATTAAATCAACCTCTAATGAGTGTATCGTTGGTGCTTCCTGATCACGATTATCCATTTGTAGATGCGCAAGAAATTCACGAAAGATTATGCAGTCAAGTTGATCTTATTATTGACGGCGGACCATGTAGTATGACTCCAACGACCATTGTTGATTTGGTTGAAGGTACTCCCCAAATTTTACGTGTGGGGAAGGGTGATCCTAAAGTGTTTGAGTAAACTTCCATGCAAAATTTATACCACGTGTGCTTCGCATTATAGTGGTGGTCTAAAACCGCAAGGTTAGTTTGATATAATTTTGTATCCCATAAAGAAGAAGCATCAAGATTTCAAGTCGTGATGCTCCTTGTGATTATGCAAATGTTAATTTAGTGCTTGTTTACAATTCGCTCGGCCCATAAGAATTGTAAACAGAACAGCTCGTAATTAACTTTGCAGTTCAGAAAATAAAGCCACAGATACAGAATGCATAATGGCTGCAATACGCGATGCAAACTGAATTTGTTCTTTGCTTACTTCAAGTTTGATTAATGATTTTTGATGAGCATCCATGCAGAAAGTACATCCATTAATAGCTGATACTGCCAAAGAAAATAGTTCAAAATCCTTTTTATCAATTCCAGGATTGCCTATTAAAGTCATGCGCAAATTTGCTGGCATCTTTGCAAAATCTGGATCCGAGACAGAATGAGTAAATCGATAATAAATATTATTCATTCCCATTATGACAGCAGCGATTTTTGCGGCTGATACAGCTTCTGTAGATAAGTGTGTTTTTGCTTCTGCCAAGGTTTCTTTAATTAAATTTTGATTTTTAGTCGTAATTGCGCTTGCTAAAGCAACCCCCCAAAATTGTTGTTTTGTTAAAGGTCCAGCGCTGTTGAGCAAGCTGGACAAATTCAATTTAATATATTTTGCATAGTCAGGCAGTGTTTGTTGAATATTTTGTAATGACATACAAATTCTCCTAGATAACGATAGTTTCTTCACCTTGTTTCCAATTGCATGGGCAAAGTTCATCTGTTTGCAGGGCATCGAGAATGCGTAAAATTTCATTTGGATTACGTCCAACTTTTCCGTCGTTGATTGAAACATGGCGAACAATATTGTTGGGATCGACAATAAATGTTGCTCGATTTGCCACGCCTGATTCCATATCTAAAATTCCAAGTTTAGTAGACAGTTCTTTTTTAATATCAGCTAACCAAGGAAAAGGACTAAGTTTCAAATCATTATGATTTTCACGCCATGCTAAATGAACGTATTCACTATCAGTAGAGACACCAATTAATTGAGTATTGCGCTCGAGAAAATCATTGTGTAAGTTACCAAAACCAACAATTTCGGTTGGACAAACAAACGTAAAATCTTTAGGCCAAAAGAAATAAATTTTCCATTGCCCTTGATAATCAAGATGATTCAAATCTTGAAAAGCTGTTTTGCGATCGGCTGAATGCACAGCAATAAGATTAAATTCAGGAAAGGTTTTGCCAATTGTTAACATAAAATTTCTCCTTAAAAGTTATTTTTCAATTTCATTATTACGAAACAATTATCACATTGTACTTATCATTTTAAAAATTAATTGTTATAATGATATCAATAGTTTTTTTCTATCGAAGGAAATTTCATGACGTTACAAGAATTACGTTTTATTGTTGCCCTTGCTCGTGATAAACATTTCGGCAAAGCTTCTCAAGCATCTTATGTGAGCCAGCCTACATTGAGTGTTGCGATTCAAAAACTGGAGAACGAGTTAGGGGTTACCATTTTTGAAAGAAATAAAAACGATGTACGTGCGACCCCTTTGGGTAAAGATATCGTGGAGCGGGCAAAGCGTGTATTACAAGAAATAGAGGGCCTTCAACAGGTAGCTAAGTTGGATCAAGATCAAATGACGCAGATTTTCAAACTCGGCGCAATCT
>JANWKO010000120.1 GCA_025451335.1 Gammaproteobacteria bacterium | reverse complement strand
TATAAGGGATCGAATTCCTGATACGTAGTTGAATAAGGTTTTAAAATAAATGCTTCAAAAAACCATGTTGTATGTGCTAAATGCCATTTTGGAGGACTAACATCAGGAATACTTTGGATCACATGATCTTCTACGGTAATCTCGCGGCATAAATTTTCAGTTGCAGTACGAGTTTCTTGAAAAATTTTTAGTATTTCTTGTTTTTTTAACATGTTTCTGCCTTCTAAGATCAAGACTAAATTTTAATTATTTCTTAATTATACCATATTGAAAATGACAATTATTATTAAATATAACACCAATTGAACAAAAAAAATTCTGGTCCCAAATTTTATTACGAAAAGTCAGTACCCATCTAAGATACGCGATATTGTTTCGTTCAGACGATTTTTATATAAGTTTCTCTTCAGCAGCGTCAAACGACAATTTTTCCACTTTGTCTTAAATCTTAATTTTCTATCTAAACCAAACTTAAATTTATTGATGTTTGGAATAAATTTGTTTTCAATTTAACCTCCTAAGAAAAATAGTTTGATATATTGTACTAAATTATTTTATCATCTCAGGTATTTTTAAAAATTCAAAAACAAATCTGGATCAAATATTACAAAATGGAGGATTTTTTATGCGAAGCACGCCAGCTGTCATTACCTTAGTACCAATCGAACAAAAATTATTTTCTCAAAAAAAAGAACAACTGGACTTTATCATTGAAGATGATGTTAGAAATGCATTGGGTAAAAGACTTGCAAAATTATTTACCGCTACAGAAGACAAAATCAAAATCTTAGAAGAAGAGATGGAAAGAGATGCACCCTTAACTGCAAAATTAAAATTTAAAATCATCACTGAAGGTAAAAAGGAGCTAGTAAAATATTTTACAGCTTGTGCGATTGAAAGCGAAATGGAGAAAGATGATGGGTTTTTTAAAACCAATTATAATGCATATAAGGCGGCTCTAAATCAAATAAAATCGAATCATTTAGAACAAGAATTAAAACTTTTTTCGGCAAGAACATCGGAAAAATCTGAAGTAACAAGCAAGGAAGAAATCGCAATTAATGAACTCGAGAAATCATCAGGAAATATATGCGAAGAACTGAAACAATTTTTTCAATCAAGAAAAAATGAAAAAAACAAATTTGATGAGAAACATATAGCGAAAGAATTAGCGGAACACAAAAAACTTTTTGAAATAACTATCGAAGAATCCTTGAAACCTTTTTATGAAATGAAGAAGCAAACACAAGATTCTGCTTTCGGAGTGCTTGTAACAAATATACGATCTTTAAAAGACACTTCTAAAGATTTCCAAGAATACAATATAAAAAGACGGAAGCTGGAACTTGATCTTGCCATTTTGAAATCACATTGCAGTGAGCTTTACAAGTTTCTGATGACTGTTTGTAGAAAACAATTTTCTTTAAAAGACTTGCAATCAGAACGTCTCTTTATTGAAGAAATATTTTCTATGGATATAAAAACACTTGACGATGATGGATTCACTCCTTTGCACTTTGCCTGTGTTATGGGAGATGTTGAATTAGTTAAAAAGTTTTTAGATGTTGGTGCAGATAAAAATGCCAAGAAAAAACCAGATGGATATTTACCTTTTCAATTGCTTGCCAGACATCCTTATGCAAACTCAAAACAACTATTAAACATGTTAATTTCCGGTACTTTTTCTGATTTTATGACCAAAGACCCAGAAGGACGCAATGCCTTTGAGGCCGCAGCTTTTTATGGGAATCAATCTATGATTGAATATTTAGTCCCATCGATAAAGGTATTAATTGAAAGTTATAAACTTGAACAGTATAACAAAGTGTTTGTTGACGCTTTAAATTGGGCAGCACAAAATGGACACGATGGTATTATTCGAAAACTAATAAAAACTTTTCACGAGTTACACACTCATATTAAACCCGATGATTTTCAAATAGCAATTGGCAATGCTTTTTTTAATGGACAAACCAAAGCTGCTCGTGCATTTTATGAAGAAGCAGGGTACTCATTAAGTAAGCATGGAGAGGATGTTTTATTTAAAAAATTGCAAGAATTAAAGGATGATGAAAGAGATATTCGAATCCAAAATGTAGAAAGTTGTCAAACAGAAATAAATCATGCTATAGAAGAAGAGCAAAAAAATAGAATTACTCAATTTCGCTCATTGAAAACGACAGAGAAATCTTCCATTGCTGAAGATAAAATAAAACCGTCTTTGACAGGCATATTTTCCGAAACTGCGAAATTACTGGATGATCAAGCTCTTTCTTCTTCTGAAGAAAGAGGAGTCACAATAACTAGTTCGATTAATTAGGCGTATTTGCGTACGATTCAGACCTGGATATTTCGAGTCTTGTAGCTCCAGTATACCGTCCTGCGCAGATGAGTTTGGCTTATCTCGAACATGAATTAGTAGCTGGTATGAAAGAGTCCGCTCTCGACCAAGCCGAATGAATTGGGCACTTATAACATCAATAATTCAGAAAAATCTATAATATCAGAAAAATACTGTTGCTCCACTACTTCATCACTCACACCATTCACATGAATAAGCACAGCACGACATGCGGTATTTCTCGGTAATTTAAGTCTTGTAATTTTACTCTTTACTTCATCAATAATGCTGAATTTGATCGGATGTCTAGAAAATTTAATTTCACAAACATAAATTGTTCCAAATTTATTTTGAACCATGTAATCAATTTGACATCCTGGCATACGAGTTGTTTTTCTTTGGAAAAATGGATTGCTTGCTACAATATCTTCTGGATTAATTTTTAAAATTTCATGTAGTCTTTTTCGATTTTTTAACACCAAATTTTCAAATTGCAATCCCATGATAGTTTCCCAGCCAGGCATCGTAGAAAGAGAGGTATTTTCAAATCCATCATTTCTTATATTGTTAATATTCTTTGAGATATATTTAAGATAGAATCTTAAATAATTATCACTTAATCGAAAATGACTTAATCGAGATATTCTCCCCGTTCGAGGTAACCACGTATAGTCACGAGTAATAAATCCTGTTTTAACTAATGCATCTAAATATTCACTCAAGGCTCCACTATTTGAATAATTTAATGACCTAGAAATTTCATCAAACTCCAACGGTTTTTCTGCTAAAATTTCTATGATTGGTTTGTAAATTTCACTACGCTTCATAAAAATATCATGAAATATTAAATCGAATTCATTAAATAAAATTCCATCTTTATTAAAACAAAGATTTTTGATGTTATCATCGGCACTTAATTTCGGTTGTATGTGCTCGATATACCAAGGAATACCCCCTGTAACTGATAAAATTTTAAATTTCTCATAAGCAGAAGCTCGAAATCCAATCGTGTCTAACATAATATTACAATCTGCAAGTGATAATTCATCAACCGTAGGATAAAGTGAAATTCGCCCAAAAAAACCCGTACTGCTTATTATATTTTGTTCTATCCAAGTCGAAACAGAGCCGCAGAGAATCATAATGAGTTGGGGGTTTTTTTTAAATTCTTTATCCCATGCATTTTTTAATTTACCCAAAAAAGTGGGGTCGTCCATTGCCATCCAAGAGATTTCATCCAATAAAATAATCACCTGTCCTTCTCTAGTTTGTTTCGCTAGAAAACTAAAAAGATCTGACCAATCATCCGCACGCAAAGGCGGCATATCAAATTGTTTACTCAACTCTTTAGCGAATTCTTCACGTTGAGTTTGCCCAGTGATTCCTTCTTCTGGGGCTAAAGCAGAAAATGAATAAAATCGTTTATTGCTGGCGAATTGCTCTATTAATCGGCTTTTTCCGATGCGACGACGGCCAGTCAATACCACGAGACTGGCTGATTTTTTTTCAAATAATGACTTTAATCGCGCCAGCTCTTTTTCTCGCCCAACAAATATATTATTAATCATGTGGTTATTTACTTAATGAATTTACGAATAATTGACAATTGTAAATTTTACGTAAAATAATATCAACAAGTATTTTACGGATAATTTACAATTGTAATTTTTACGTAAATGAAGCATGCCTTTATCTTTTGCTTGAGTGAAGCCTTTTAAACAGCTTCCAAAATCGCAGCAACGCCTATGCCTCCGGCGGTACAAATTGAAATAAGACCTCGGCCGGTGCCTTTTTGATGTAACAATGATATGTTTAAACATTGTAACTAAAAATAATGTGATAATTGTACACATTATCATTTAGTTACGGTGTTTTGCACAGTAATTCACTTCTAATGCACACTTTTAGCGTTGACATATATGGTCAAAATATATACAATAAAAAAATCTTAATTTGGATTGCTATATGTTTCTAAAACTCTTTTTAAAATTTAGTAGTGCAATTATTCAAAGTAATTATTCGGGACAAATCACAGATTTCCCAGGTAACGTAAAATCCATATTTTATCATCTCGGTATGGCGTTTTATCATTTAGGACGCGGAAGCCCAGAAGATGAAGAGTGCGCTAGATTAGTCAAAGAGAATCTTTCAATTGCAATTGATGAAATTCATAAAAATAAAAATTTTCACGAGAAAATAGAGGAACTAATAAAACTTCATAAACAAAAGGCCTGTGATCTAGGTTTTGAAGATCGTTGTATGGCCGATTTAATTAATAAGATGGGAAAAGGTGAAAAGTCAAAAGAAGTTAAAGAAGTTTTCGAATTTTTAAGCCAAGAATGGTACTCTGGCGAACTTCCCTGTGCGGAAACACCAGTCACTCTGTGGCGTGATTCTAACAAACTGGAATTTATTTTAAGTTTTCCTCAATTTGCTGAATATCTTCAGGGAAATGCCAAAAAGGATGTCACAGAACATCCCGACGAGGAGAAAAAGGATGATTCCGAAGAAGAGGTAAAAGATCATTCAAAGAAAGAAGTGGCCAAGGACCAACCCAAGCCAGAGATAAAAGAACAGCCACAGCATCACCAGTTTGCAAAACGTTTTAATGCGATAAAAAAACTACCCTATTTTACCAGAATGAATCATGTGCTTTATCAAACCATTACCATTTTAGGTGCTGAGCGTACAGATCAATTATTTTGTACGATAATATCGAACCCGCAGATTCCACTAGACCAAGTCGCTTGTTTAATAAGTTTAACCGCACGCTTATACCAAGAAGAAAAAAACATAAAAAATGCTTTACTTGAAAGAGAAGCTGTTTCTGAAAAAATCGGGGAAGTTAAAAAAGAAATTTCAGCAGAAAGCGAGAGCTATCTTAAACTTACTACTTTGTTAAAACAAGACAAGTCTTGGGAATCTAAAAAATCAGAAATGGAAGCTTATATACTGGAACAACATAAAAAAACATTTCCAGAAAGGCCATTGAGCGAATTAGCAAAATTAATGCGTACGGGTCGACGTCCACGTCCAGAACCTATGATTGACAGGATGCTTGCGCAATACCAATCAATAGTTGAACATGGTAAAAAATTATTATTTTTAGATACAGCGGAGCTCATCACTCTTTGTAAACAACATGGTAGCCAAATTCGCTCAGGATTAGATTATGAAAAAAATAAAATAATCCTGTTAGCTTTATTGCGCGAACTAGATCGGCGCTATTCAGATCAATTTGCACGTGATGTGCAAATGATGGCAGTCCTTGGCTACGTTAATGCTTACGAATCTGATGTGGGCGAAGTACCTGAGGTATTCACGGGTGAAGGGAAATCCAAAATCCTCCGCATGTTTAAAAAATTTGTAAATTTGAGCGGCAAAAAAATACATCTGGCCACAGTTTCTCATGAATTAGCTGAAAGAGATGCTGAAGAAGATAAAGCTTTAGATCATGATTTGGATTTTATCTTGGGTAGTTCGCAAAGAGGAAGCTTGAATGCCAACTTCTTATTTGAACGAGATAGTATCTATAGTCAATCCTTTGATTATGTGCACAGTGATCTAAGAATAAAATTGGAAGCTTCTTTCATAGATGATGAAGAGTTGAATGATAGTGTTATGATGTGCGATGAAATGGATGCGGGAGGCATGAATAACGCTCACGTCTCTTGTTTTATAGGGGTTGAACGGGATACAGATTTACGTCCATTGCTGCGTAAGATGTATACTTACTGGCATAAACCAGAAAGTGAAAAAACGTATGAAGGTTTAAGAAAATTTTTACTAGAAGTCGAGAAGGTTAAGGTCACCGATTTGCAAATTAAGCGTTGGACTGCATCTTTAAAACGACTGGGTGAATTGAAGAGAGGAAGAGATTATGTCATTGGTCGGCGTAGGAGGAAAGTGCCGAGCAAAGATAGCCCAGCTTCTCAAGAAATTGGATTTGAGTTTCTAGATGATAATGGGGAAGAAAAGGAAGATAAATATGGATATCAAGACATGCAAGGTTACGAAATACTCATCATTGATCGTGACTTTTCGGGAGAAATATTGGCTGGGCACCGATGGTTGCATGGCTTGCATACCTTTGTCGAAATAATGCATGAAGATGAAGTTGATGTTAAAAATGATGATGCTGTTCTTCTTTCCAGCACATTTGGATATAAATTTAATCAATATCATAAAAAAAATGGAATTACTGGAACACTCGGCCCTGATTAC
>JANWKO010000119.1 GCA_025451335.1 Gammaproteobacteria bacterium | reverse complement strand
TCCTAGGATTACGAGTCACGCTGAGACATTTGATTATATAGAACGTAATTTTATAGCAATTAAAGAACAAAGTGACAAGCTCCAGGCAGCTGAGCGAGACATGAAAAAAGATGAAAAAAGGGAAGGGCCATCTGGACCCTAATTAGAGATCGGACTCATTCCCTCCGATTCTCCAAATGAGAATCAGAGAGAGATTTTAATTATTATTAAGGTTTATCAAAACCGAGTTGCTTATAGCCAGGCTCAGGATCACTGGAAATCGCAAGTCCTGGTGCAGTTTGAGTAATTTGAAGTAACATTTCCTTGTTTATTTTATCACCTGAATCAAAATCGGGATTGGAAAATAAACGCGCCATAGTCATTCTTCCTGGTCCTGCCAATTTTGGATGAGCCAAGGCAAAATAGAAATTAATCTCTTCACCTAACTTTTCTTGGATGCTGTTGAACATATTATCCACTGTTGTATGTAATATATTATTTTTAGCCATTAATTTTGCAACGACGTCTCGTGTCAATACTGTTTTCGCGATCTTTAGCACTTTACAAAATTCTAACCAATCTTTTTGAGAAAAATTGGTATCAAATCTCACAAGAGATGTAATCTCAGAAAAATGATGAATCAATGAATTTTGAAGATCTTTTAAAGTAAGAGGATTTTTGCTTGAATGTTCAGTTAAAAGATTTACGCCATCCCAAGCGTCAAATCGAATGCAATCGCCATATTTCGTCGGGTCTTTAGGATCTGATTTTGCTATTTTATCTAACACAACAAAACTATGATCTGTTCTCCTAATCCTGTCTTCTATGTGAATTATTTCGACCGATTTCCCAAATCCACGCTTCAAAAATTTAATTACTGCTAACTTTGAACGTTCGCCACAGCTACCGCATTTAAATAAGGTAGTGAACACAGAAGAAATGACGGCATCAAATTTTTGCAAGTCGAAATTTGTTGCAATCATAGGAGCTAACTCTTTTGATTTAAGAACCTCTTCTGTCAAATCGCGTCCAAACTCAATGAGATCACGACGATAGACTCTAGCCTTTTCGTCACCATTAATTCGCATGTTACCAGGCCCCAAAATGGTAGCGTCAATAACATATTTAAAAATATCTTTTGCTCGTTGCAACCTTTGAAACATAAAAATTACCTATTTAAATATCGATATCTTATTGTATTGATCAAAATTTTATCATGTTGCTATTAAGAAAATATTAAATTAACGGAATAATTATTTGGCGCGAATTTGTTGTATAATCAGGGAGTTATAAATATAGATTGATGGGCGATATTGAAATAGGGCTTTCCTAAAATAAAAAGAAAGCCCAAATGGACAATGATAAAATAACCTTATTAAGGTTTATCAAAACCGAGTTGTTGATAGCCTGGCTCAGGGTCGCCGTTAATCATAACTCCTGGTGCGGATGGATTCACAGATTTCTCTGAATACAATCCAGATTCACTGACACGCGTTGGATTCGATAAAACAAGCAGGTTGCCAATATTCAATAGCATCATGCCGCTAACACCCCAGGCGATGGCTAATTGAGGATTATGCGCGCCATCTTCATTAGCTGCTTTGATAATTAGTCCCATTCCCGCGAGTTGGCAGGGAACACCAATATTAAATCTTACATTGTCGCGAAAATTTTTGAATTTATCAGCAACTGCATCTATGCTTTGCCATTTTGCAAGCGCAGGTATCGTTAACACAGCAGTAGGTAGTGCTACAGTCGCTAAAACTGAATACCCGGAAACTTGTGATGAACGATAAGCAGCGTTTTCAAATTTTTGTGCATCTTCAACCAATTTTCCAGTTGCAGCTGCTTCGTGAATATTTTTAGATAAAATATTCGTCGTGACTGCATTATATCCATTCACAATAGTGGAACCAATGCCTGCAACGCCAGCAGTGATGAAGGTGGTTAAAGCGGTTTTTGAAGCGGTTAATTTTTCGAAGATGGATCTAGAGTTCGACATTGTTATATCTCCTTTATAGGCTGTTGACATTTCTACTATGCTGACCAGAAATCACTGATAATCTGTGCTTCGCTGCTCATTTACCAAAAACGTAAACTGCGCTGCGATGCTCGATTCTCAGTGATTTCTAGTTCAGCCTAGCGAATTGTCAACAAGCCCTAACAATATAATTTTAATTATTAAAATTTTGCGATGTGACAGTAGCAATTTTTTTTTGTATTCACAAGTGGCATTTTTTTTACAAATTTAAATTTATTCCCCCGCGGCATGGCGCGGGCCGATGAGCTTGGGGGAGACGCGCAAAAGAAAGTGGGCTGTGATCAAAAAAGAAAGCTTCCTCTAAAGGTGAGGAATTTTTTTGTGTAAAGAAGACTCAAAAACTACTTTTTAAAAACTAGCCAGACTGATGCTAACTAAGGTTTTCTATACCACGATAAAACAACTTCCGCAGCTATAGTTTTTTTAAAGGTTTCCTCGTGTAATATTTGATATTTTTAGGTAATTATATTAATTATTTAGTCAGTGTCAATAATATAAAATATATTATTTATACTAAATCTGGCTATGTGATTTTTTATCGCCCATAATATAGGTCTGTTGCGCTGTTTGCATGATTAAATTTTTTCCTCTTCTAATAATTTAATTATAGTCATCAATTCATCAGACAAGGGACGACAATCTACCAATTGCGGCGAATACTCGCGAATAACGCGATAAATAGTTTGTGCTTGTTTACTAGCCTTATGAATTCCCCGAAATTCTAAAGCTTGTGCAGAAGTAATAAAAAGAATCGCAGTTAAACGTTCTAGGTTTAACACAGCTTCTTGAAAATCTAATGCAGCATGCGTTCCCAAACTATTAACATCTTGATTATCACCTTCTGTAGGCAAAGTATAAGACTGATGTGCCTCACCAAATTTTCGATTTTGTACCGCTAATGCGGCGGCTAGTAATTGCATGGAACGGAAACCATTGTTTATTGCTGGATCCAGAGCAAGGTTTGTAGGCAAATTATGACTTTTACGCGAATGCACCATATTAGCTAATAAAGCATGTAACCATGTTGAGGCTTGGGCAATATCCATTTTTAACATATCACAAGCATCTGTAATGTGATAGCCCATAAAATTTGCATTATGATGAATTTTTTCTTCATTAACATCAATAATGGGATTATCATTGACTGAATTCATTTCATTCTCAACCCATATAGTCGCTCTTTCTAAATTTTCTTGAAAAGGACCAAAACCTTGCGAAACAGAGCGCAGAGAATAATAATCTTGCACGGGTTTAGGTTTTTTTTCTGATGCATCGTCTTGCAAATGTAGGTTACGTACTTCATCTAAATCAGATATTAATTGACTTCCTTGCCAAAAATTTAAAAAAAACTCATTAACAGCCATATTGCCAATTTGGCGTTTAAGTTGATGTACCAGAGGATTAAAAGCGCTGGTAATAACCAACATGGATTCTAAAGACATAGCAATAGAAGATAACATTTGTGGAAACAAACGTTTGAGTTTATAAAGCGATAAGCTCGCTATAGCAGTCATAAAGGAAGTCCCATTTATGAGTGCTAATCCATCGCGTAGCTCAGGGTTTAATTTTTTTAATCCAGCTTTTTGAATAGCATCGGGTGCTTTCAAGACCTTGCCATGATAATGCACATCAATGTTTTCACCTATTAACCCCGCTGCAATAGTGGCTAAAGGTATTAAATCACCGCTGGCACCAATTGACCCGTAATGCCGTACAACAGGGGTGATATCAGCTTTCAGAAATGCAATAATGGTTTCGACAACGCTTGGTGCTACGCCGGAATAACCTTGAGCTAAACAATGCGCTCTTAGCATCATGGTAATGCGTATAATGTCAGGTGAAATAATATCGCCTAAACCACAGGTGAGTGATTTGATGATATTTTCTTGACGCGCCTTGATAGATAGATAATAGGGGTTAGGGTCTTCACTTTTAAGATGAGGATCAATATAACAGACTTGATCTCCGAAATTGGTTGAAATACCATAAATAGGCATTCTCTTGTCTACGCATAACTTTAGAAAATCATGAGATCTTTGCATGGCAGGAAAAGACTCATGACTGATTAAAATTGGAATAGAATTATTAGCAAATGATTTAGCGTCTATTAATGTTAACTTACAGTTTACTCCAATATTGATTTGGTGCTTAGCATTAGACATAACCATCCTTTTTATATCCGCCAATTCTTGACTTGGTATCTAACGATTAAATAATAGTCTTTAATTTTTTCGGAAATTTCTTGCTTCAATTCATAAATTTACACTAAAATTCAATGTAGTTGTAGAAAGTGGTGCTAAGAGATAGTTTGCAATTTTTTGCTAACTTTTTCAACAACAAAGTACTAGGATCACTTGACATGTCAATAACTCCATATCAAAGGACCTAGTACAAGCATATGGAAGTGCTATGACCACTATTGTCTCTATATTGCAAAATCGTTCCACCTCTTTATCGAATCATTGCGCCTATCGTTTTTTAGAAGATGGTATTAATGAAAAAGAATATATCAATTTCGGTGAATTAGATCATAAAGCAAAAGCATTAGCCGCTTATTTACAAGAAAAAAATCTATCAGGCCAACGCTTATTGCTTTTGTATCCTCCTGGCATTGAGTTCATCATTAGCTTCATAGGTTGCTTATATGCTGGAGTTGTTGCAGTACCCGTCAATTGCCCCAAAGTAAATGAATTTGTACATTCCCAAAAACTAATACAGGTTATTGCCGATGATGCTGACATTGCCGGAATTCTTACTTCTGAATCTCATATTCTAGTGGTAGAAGAGTGTTTCGCAGACTCTTTATTAAGAAACAAAATTTTTGTTAAATCTATTTCTCAAATTGTCTCTCAAGCAAAATATAAACCTATCGAAATCGAAGATGACACCATAGCATATTTGCAATATACCTCTGGATCAACTTCTAATCCAAAGGCGGCAATCATTCGCCACAGAAATTTAACCCATAGTTTGAAATACTCAGCAAAAGTATGGCATTACACAAAAGAGAGCATTACTTTAACTTGGGCACCACATACGCATGTATATGGATTAGTTTGTGGACTTTTATTACCATTATATCAAGGTAGTGCAAGTATTATCATTCCTCCAGCTGCTTTCATTCGCAGCCCTATTTGTTGGTTGCAAGCTATCACCAAATATCGCGTAACACATAGCGGTTGTCCCAATTTTGGTTATGAAGTTTGTATTCGTGACATCAATAAGTCTGAATTGAAGGGTTTAAATCTAAAAAGTTGGAAAGTTGCCATCAATGGAGGTGAAATTGTTCAATACGAAACACTGAAAAGATTTTGCCAAAAATTTGGCGCTTATGGATTTCATTTACAACAATTTAATTCTGCATATGGCATGTCAGAATTGACAGGAGCGATTGCAGTAACTCATGTAGGCAAGCAACCGAAAAGTTTTGATTTAGATAAAGAGAGTTTAAAACATAACGAAGTAAAATTTGCAAAAGAAAACAGAAATAGTGCAAAATTTGCTTCAAGTGGGCATTTGCTTCCTGGCCTCCATGCAATTATTGTTGATCCTGAAACGCTATTGCCCTTATCAGGAAATAAAGTCGGTGAAATTTGGCTAACAGGAAAATCATTAGTAAGTGGTTATTGGCGCAGAGAGGATGAAACGCACGCTGTTTTTCAAGCGACAGTATCGGGATCCCATCAAAACTATTTCAGAACAGGTGATCTAGGATTCATCCATGATCATGAGCTTTGCCTAACAGGACGACTAAAAGAAGTTATAATTGTAAATGGAAAAAAATACTATGCACTCGATTTAGAAAAAACGATAGCTCTAGCTCTTAAAGACTTATCTCTTTCCAATTCAGGTGTTATCTTCTCTGTTCCTATTAAAGAAAAAGAAGAAGTCATTTTTATCGAAGAAACTCAAGATAACATTGATAGATCGATCCAAGATAAAATTATTCAAGCAATCAGATTTGAATTAATGAAACAATATGGGATTGATGTTTACGGAATATTTTTAGTTAAACCTAATTCAATTCCTAAAACACAAAGTGGCAAATTACAAAGAAAATTATGTGAACAAAAACTATTGTCTGATCAACTTGAAATTGTAAAAAAATATTTAAAAAATCAGCCCGAGTTAATCACTGCAGAAAATAATAAAGAAAAAATAGCATTTATAGATATTGTTTCATCCGTTTTAAAAATACCAACACATAAAATTGATTTACATGCGCCGTTAAGCCAATATGGATTTGATTCAATCAACATCATTAAAATAACCGAAATATTAAATGAAACGTATCAATTGCAATTAACACCAGCAATTTTATTTGGCTACGCTAATTTAGCCGAATTTTACCATGATTATTTTCATGATCTCAGCCCAAAAAATTCTCCTATAATCAAACCAAAACAAAATCAAACGAAAAAACCTGCAGAAGAAAGTACGAATATAGCTATAATTGGTATTAGCGGGATTTTTCCTCATGCACGTGATGTAGAAACATTTTGGAATAATTTAATTCATGGGCACGATACTATCAGTGAAATTCCAAGCGATCGTTGGGATTGGAAAGCAATATATGGCGATCCACAACTTGAAGAAAATAAAACAAATGTTAAATGGGGTGGATTCATAGAAGATGTGGCGCAGTTTGATGCAGGTTTTTTTAATATTTCACCTCACGAAGCTGAATTAACAGATCCCCAACAACGAGTATTTTTACAAACTGTTTGGAAAACAATAGAAGATGCTGGCTATACCACTAATGCAATCTCACAATTAAAAACAGGATTATTTGTTGGCATATTTAATCATGATTATGCAGATCTTTTACAAAATAACGAAATATTTGACGCTTATACCACGACTGGCACAGCTAATAGTATTTTAGCAAATCGAATTTCTTTTATATTAAATTTACAAGGACCGAGTGAAGTTATTGATACAGCTTGTTCAAGCTCATTGGTTGCAATTCACAATGCTGTACGAGCGATACAGGATGGTGATTGTGAAATTGCGATTGCCGGAGGAGTTAATTTACTTCTCGCCCCCAAATCATTTATCTCAGCAAGTAAAGCAAAAATGTTATGCGAAGATGGGCGTTGTAAAACATTTGATATTAAAGCTAATGGTTATGTACGTGGAGAAGGTTCTGCTGCGATATTGTTAAAGCCATTGAATAGAGCCTTGGAAAATCATGATCATATATACGGTATTATAAAAGGATCGGCAGTCAATCATGGCGGGCATGTCAATTCATTAACTGCACCCAATCCAAATGCACAAGCCGATTTATTAGTCACAGCTTATAAACGCGCAAATGTCGCAATTGACACGATTCAATTTATAGAAGCTCATGGAACAGGAACTTCATTAGGTGACCCAATTGAAGTCAATGGCTTAAAAAAAGCGTTTCAAGTCTTAGCTTCAGAACAAGGAAAGTCTCTACCCAACCAGTATTGTGGATTGGGCTCAGTAAAAACTCATATTGGTCATTTAGAATCAGCAGCCGGAATTGCCGGTGTCATCAAAGTATTACTTGCAATACAACATCAACAATTACCTGCCAACTTAAATTTTGAAAAAATAAATCCCTATATCGAAATTGAACATAGTCCTTTCTATATTGTTGATAAAAATAAACCGTGGAAAAGAATGAAAGATACTCCTAGACGTGCAGGTATCAGCTCATTTGGATTTGGCGGTACCAATGCACATGTTGTTTTAGAAGAGTGGATAGAAACGGAAACAAAAGAAACTCATTCTGCAAATTATCCTTTAGCTATTGCAATATCAGCTAAGACAAAATCAGCCCTAATGCAGCGTCTAATTGATTTATATGATTGGTTATCCAAACAAAAACAGTCGGATCATCTTTTACCCGCAATGAGTTATACGCTCAATGTAGGTCGGGATCATTTTGCTAAGCGTTGTGTTTTCGTCGTAAATTCAATTGATGAATTGCATGAGTTATTAGGTAAAGTACTGCATAACAAAGGCAAAAATCCGCAAAATGTTGTTATGTATGATGACCATGAAGAGCAAGAAAAAAATCGTCCTATCTTTTTAAAATTGTATCAACAATTAATTAAAGATTTAGATGCAACTATTTCGGAAGATGAATACCGTAATAATTTATTAGCATTGGCTGATCTTTATGTAGATGGTTTTAATATAGATTGGGAAAAATTATATAAAAATCAATATGCGCATCGGATTAGTTTGCCTACCTATCCTTTTGCAAAAGAAAATTACTGGATTCCTAAAAAGAAGATAAAAGAGACT
>JANWKO010000118.1 GCA_025451335.1 Gammaproteobacteria bacterium | reverse complement strand
ATAGATTAATTTGTAAATATTTAGCATATCGTTCACGAGCTTGTTCTAGTGAAAAAATTTCGCGACTTAGCATGCGAAAACTATCGTTGAAATCATCCACGCTGATTTCACCTTCCACGATAATTAATTTATCTTTTGCTAATAAATCTCGATATTTATGAAAGTTTTCAGAAAAACATAATACATCGATTTGGCTGCTGGAATCATCGAGAGTAACAACAGCCATGCGATCACCACGTTTCGTTTGAATAACTCGAACATTTGTAACTATCCCAGGAATGATCGCAGTTTTGCCTTGTGCTGGACGTGCATCAACGATGCGTGTGGTGATAAAGTGTTTTAATTCATTTAAATAACGATGAATAGGATGTCCTGATAAATAAAGACCTAACGTTTCCTTTTCTCCGAATAAACGTTCATGATCATTCCAAATGGGTGATGTTAGATAATCCACACGATGAATGTTTGCAGTGATATTACCAAAAATATCATGTTGACCAAGCGTTTTATCTCGCAACGTCTGTTCAGCATGTTGTAAAGCCAAATCGATACTTTTCATAATGCTTGCACGGTGCGGACCAATTTTATCAAAAGCGCCTGCTTTAATAAGTGCTTCAAGAACGCGGCGGTTGACTTTACGTAAATCCACACGACGACAAAAATCAAATAAATCAGTGAATACTCCATCTTTTTCACGCGCTGCAATAATAAGTTCGATAGCTGCAAGTCCGGCGCCTTTCACTGCGCCCAATCCATAAGCTATCGTTTTGTCATCCAGGACTTTGAACATGTATTCGCAGTGGTTAATATCAGGAGGAAGAATAGTTAATCCTAATGCAACACTTTCTTCGACAAATAATACGACTTTATCTGTGTTATCCAT
Source organism: Gammaproteobacteria bacterium (assembly GCA_025451335.1). GTDB lineage: Bacteria > Pseudomonadota > Gammaproteobacteria > DSM-16500 > DSM-16500 > JAJPGW01. Next base: position 5,046 of record JANWKO010000118.1, on the reverse strand, counting down.
ATCAGATGATAAAACAGCAGCCATATAGGCGGCAGTGTAGTGTGCTTTTAACCAAGCTGTTTGATAGGAAATTAACGCATATGATGCTGAGTGAGATTTGTTAAAACCATAGCCAGCAAATTTTTCCATTAAATCGAAAATATGAGTAGCTGTCTCTAAATTTACACCACGTTCTACAGAACCTTTACAAAAAATTTCACGTTGAAATGCCATTTCTTCCGGTTTTTTCTTACCCATTGCGCGACGTAATAAATCAGCAGCGCCTAATGTGTATCCGGCTAATACTTGGGCAATTTGCATGACTTGTTCTTGATACAGAATGACGCCATAAGTGGGACGTAAAATCGGTTCCAATTTAGGATGAGGATACATAACTTTCGCGCGGCCGTGCTTACGGTTAATGAAGTCATCCACCATGCCGGATTGCAAAGGACCGGGACGAAATAACGCAACGAGAGCAACAATATCTTCAAAACAATCGGGTTGTAAACGTTTAACCAAGTCTTTCATGCCGCGGGATTCTAATTGGAAAATGGCAGTGGTTTTGCAAGCTTTTAACATCGCAAAAGTCTCAGCATCATTCATGGGTAATAAATGAATATCGATGGCTTTTTCTTCGATAGAATTGGGATTTTTTTCTTTTAATTTTTGAACATTTTGTACTGCCCAATGAATGATTGTTAGCGTACGCAAACCTAAAAAGTCAAATTTTACTAATCCAACCGCTTCCACATCATCTTTGTCAAATTGCGTGACGATATGTTCAGGCGCTTCTTCTTCACAATACAGAGGGGTAAATTCAGTTAATTTATCAGGAGCAATAACAACGCCGCCAGCATGTTTTCCAACATTACGCGTAATACCTTCGAGCTTCAGCGCTAAATCAATCAATGTGCGCACGTCATCTTCTTGATTATAACGCTCACGTAGTAACTCTTCTTGTTCTAATGCTTTTTCCAAGGTCATACCAATTTCAAAAGGAATGAGCTTGGCAATTTTATCCACGAAACCATAACTCATTCCGAGAACACGTCCAACATCACGCACCACAGCTTTTGCTGCCATGCTGCCATAAGTGATAATTTGCGCGACGCTTTCACGTCCATGAGTTTCCATCACGTAATCAATTACCCGATCGCGACCTTCCATGCAAAAATCGATATCAAAATCAGGCATAGAAACACGTTCAGGATTTAAAAATCGTTCAAACAATAAATCATGAGAGAGTGGATCAAGATCTGTAATATTCAAAGCATAAGCAACGAGGGATCCTGGACCGGATCCACGACCGGGTCCTACAGGTACGCCATTATTTCTTGCCCACCGAGTAAAATCAGCAACAATTAAAAAATATCCTGCGAACCCCATTTTAATGATGACATCAAGTTCTAATTGCAAACGGGAATCATATGCATGACGTTGCGCTAAAAAAGTGGCTGATGTGGTATCGAAAGAAATTTTTAAGCGTTGCTCTAAGCCACTTTTCGCCGCTTCTACGATGTAGGTGTCTGTTGTAAAACCTTCTGGTACCGGAAATCGTGGTAAGAAATTTTTACCCAGCGTTAATGAAACATTGCAACGTCTGGCGATTTCCACTGTGTTTTCCAGAGCTTCAGGAATATCGGCAAATAAGGCCAGCATTTCTTCTTGGCTGCGAAAATATTGTTGTTCAGTGTAATTTTTCGGTCGACGAGGATCAGCTAAGATAAAGCCCTCGTGAACACAAACCCGTGCTTCATGAGCTTCAAAATCTTCTTTTGCAATAAAGCGCACATCATTGGTTGCTACAACGGGGACATTGAATTTTTCAGCAATTTCTAATGCGGCTTGAATATAATCTTCTTCTTGGGCGCGGCTGGTTCGTTGTAATTCTAAATAATAACGATCTGGAAAAATTTGAAGCCATTCTTGTAGTAATTGAGCGGCCTGCTTTTCATCTTTTGTCAGTAAGGCCTGTCCTATATCTCCATTTTTTCCTGAAAGAGCAATTAGACCTTGAGCATGCTGTTTAAGCCATTCATTCTGGATAATTGCTTTGCCTTGTGACTGACCTTTTAAAAATCCTTCTGAGAGCAATTTCAGTAAGTTTTTGTATCCCAGTTGGTTTTGGCAAAGCAGGGTAAGAAGAAAAGGCTGTTTGGGTTGTTTTTCATTTTCTAACCAAATGTCCGCACCAAAAATAGGTTTAATTCCTGCGCTGACAGCTGTTTGATAAAATTTTACTACGGCAAATAAATTGCTTAAATCGGTAATAGCAACGGCAGGCATGGCATGTTTGGATGCCGCATCAATGAGGGGTTTGATCTGAACTAATCCATCGCTCAGGGAATATTCAGTGTGCAATCGTAAGTGTATGAATTTAGGGTCCATTTTGTTCTCCACTGTCTATTTGCACGAGCAAGCTTGCCTCATCATAATTGTTTACTTTCTGATCATTTGCCTGTATAATACTTATTCACATGGTCTTTATGATCAATAGAGGGTTTATGATATCAAGTTATGGCAGATTTAAAACTATTTTAAATAAAACAGCTAATGAAGTTGTGCAAAAAACCAGTATGGCGATATCTGCTTCTTTTGCAACTATATATAATTTGCCGAGTCATGTTTATCGAATGGCTTGTGATGTTGGGAAGGCAGCAACAGCTGATCCATTTGAAGTTTTTTTATCAGTTGGTAAGGGAGTCTCGGTAGGTGGTTTCAGTGGTCTTTTCCTAGCAGAGAATTTTGATGAAACAGGACTTTTTGCTGTGCGCCAACGTTTAATACAAGACTTTCCAAATTGTGCATACTTAATTAATTGTCAGTCATTCTCTGTTTTGATGTGTCAAGGTGATGTAGATATTTTAGCTATCAAAGCTGAAGAGAGGAAGCGTCTTGCAGAGGCAGGCATTGATAGAACAGATTTTCCAATCAAAAATCTTCCTATAGTTATCGGAACAGCAGCTTTTGTAACTGCACTCAGTCTTTTTCATACTGTTAAAGAAATTAATGGACGTGAAAAAGGCAAGGATAACACAGCCAAGCATGCTAGGCTGCTTTACATTACAAATTCCTAAGAAAGAAAAACAATCTCCGCTACTCAGCCTGCTCATGTGCTCGTGCAAAAGACCATCCCTTGCCTCGAGATTATATTCAATTTTTAAGGGAAATTGGGGATGAAACAGCGAGACAGTTGGACCGACACACTGTTTGGCGCGGCATGTTTTTATTGAAAGGATTTGGAGAACCTCATCCACCAGTGACAATGGATAATACGGAAACAGTTAGAATATCAGAGGTAGGTTTTTCGTCTGCAAATTTTGCTAGATCTTTAATTCCACGGCGTTAATTGGAGAAAAGTCATGGATGAGTTAATAATGCAAGGTCTTGTTTAGCTTAACGATTAAGCTGGACTGGATTTTCTTGCTGGTTCTGTTTGTTCTATGAGATCTATTTTTAGAAATTCTCGTTTAAATGCTTCTCCAACAATACTAGAAAGTTGGGAGGCTAGTGTTGGTTGTTCTTTTTTGTAATATTTAGCTAATCTGTCGATATCACTTAATAATAATTCATACGCTTCTTGACGAGAATAAATGTTATAAGCAGGATCTGAGAAGCGCTGCAATTCTTCCGAAAAATTTCTCATATGCAACAAATTATCTCTTATAGGTTGATTGGAGATAATGCTTTGGGTTTTGAAAAATCCAAAATTTCTCGTTCGTGTTTGAAATGGTTCGGGGAGTGGAATATCCTCAAGCTTTTTATGCAACCATTTTAAACCTTCAAAATAATAGTCTTCTTTCAGTTGCGGATCTTGCAATGCTGCACCTGTCTTTACTTCTTCTTTACCTTCTTTTTCAGGAGTTTTTTTTAAACTAATTTGCGCAAGAATAGGATTGTAAGGGGATTTGTCTTCGATTCCTTGTAATAAAAAAGGTGATTTATTTCGATCTAGAGAGGGAAAAGGATATCGATCGCATAATTTCGAAATTTCTTTATTTTTTTCTTTAAAAAGAGTTGATTTTATATCATATGTTTTTCCTTCTACAGGTGCATGGAATCTCATGACATATTCTAGCTTATCGAAGATGTCAATTAATCCCCATAAGTAATTAGCTTCTTTATTGGTAGGATTTTTTTGCAGACTAGCAATTGATGTAATAAATTTTTTATTATCATCTAATAATTTGTCAAAGTCCTTGTCTTGTTGTGGCGGATAATCATAATAATCAGGAGGGATGGGATAGGTAGAAACACTATAACCTGTTTCTTTACTTAAAATTTTATACCAATGAGTTTGAAGGCGCCATGCTGCGTCATCAAATTGATAATCTGCTTTAGGGTTGGATTGTCTCAATATCCAAACGCAATGCTCAAGTTGCTCTTCTTCTTTTTTATCTCGCTTTATCCCTCTTAATTTATTTCTAAATTGAAAGTGTTCAATAGCAGATAATAGCCAATTAACGTGAATAGATTGAATGGGTGGTTGTTGTTTTGAGTCAGATATCTTTGGTTCTGAGGCGGTTGCTCCTTCTTTTTTGGATAACATAAACACACCTCTCGATGTATTTTATATATTTTTATTATAGCGCAAAGTACTATCAATAAGATTTGCTGAGAATTTATTTTAGTAAAATCAACAAATTATAAATTAATTCTTCTCTTTGAGGAACCTTGAATTGTATTGTTTTGGCAACGGCACTAGAGATTAATAGCAAAAAACGCTATGATATTCGGTCTGTTATTAAGCAAAATAAGAGATCTCATGAACCTAAACTTTTTAGATTTTGAACAGCCTATTGCTGAACTCGAAGCCAAGATCCAAGAATTGCGCATGGTCAGCAAAGATAATAGTACAATTAATCTTCATGATGAAATTAGTCGCTTAGAAACAAAAAGTAAGCAACTAACAAAAGATATTTTTGCTCGCTTAACTCCTTGGCAAATTACTCAATTAGCAAGGCACCCACAGCGTCCTCATACCATAGATTATATTACGCGGATTTTTACCGAATTTGATGAATTACATGGCGATCGTATGTTTTCCAAAGGTCCTTCTATTGT
>JANWKO010000117.1 GCA_025451335.1 Gammaproteobacteria bacterium | reverse complement strand
TTGGCTAGTTAAGCAAACTCACATTAATACCTTACAAAAAGCCATTTATAAGTGGACTAAAAAACGCTGGCAAGATTATGAAGAAAAAATTCAACGTAACTCTACATCTTTTGTCCGTCATGCTACTTTAACCTCGCTAACTATGTATGATCGAGGATATTATTCAGCACAATTTAAAAAGTTTTTAGCCAATCCTGAAGAATTTTTTAATCACAAAACCACAAAAATTCTAAAAGCGGGTCGAAGTTCCACTATCGCAAAAATTAAAATCGATGATCGTTACCTCGTTGTTAAGCGTTATAATATTAAAAGTTTTTGGCATGGCTTACGCCGTTGCTTACGCTCCACTCGCGCAGCAAAATCTTGGCAAATCGCGCAACGTTTGACTTTATTTGGCATACCCACACCCAAGCCTATCGCTTTTATTGAAAAACGTTTTTTTGGGTTACGATCTAAATCGTATTTTGTTATGGAATATATTGATGGTATTCATGCTGGAAAATATTTTGAAAAATATCCTATTGAACAAGAAAAATTAAATGTCGTTGCAAAACGTATTGTAACCATGCTGCTTAACTTGCCTAAATTACGTCTTGCGCATGGTGATTTAAAAATGACAAATATTCTAATCGAAAATCAGCGGCCCGTTTTGATTGATTTTGATGGCGTGACTGAATATCAAACTCTATTTGGATTGAACAGAGCATTTCGAGAAGAAGTGCAACGCTTTTTAAGAAATTGGAAAAAACAGCCTGATCTGCAGTCATTTTTTAAAGAATTAATTAATGAACAAATGCGATAGAATTCTTCAATTTAAGAACTCTAAGCTTTTGAAAAAAATAATTTCCATTTTAATATTCAGAATCAACTGACGCACTGATTGAGAACACATGCAAGGAGGCGCGCCATGGACCTGATAAGAAATCGTAACTTGTTTAAGCAGCAATGTTATATCGCAGGACAATGGCAAGATGCCGATAACAAAAAAACAGTCGCTGTTGAGAATCCCTATGATGGAAAAATTTTAGGTACCGTGCCTGATTGTGGTAGCGCAGAGACTAAAAAAGCCATCGATGCCGCTAATAAAGCATGGGGCAATTGGCGCACATTAACTGCGTTACAACGTAGTGAAATTATGTGGCACTGGGCAAAACTCATTGATGAAAACAAAGAAGATCTTGCTATTCTCATGACGCTTGAGCAAGGCAAACCGATTAATGAATCACGCGGTGAAATGGATTATGCTAATTCATTTATTAAATGGTTTGCCGAAGAAGGTCGCCGCGTTTATGGCGACGTTATTCCCTCAAATAAACCTGGCCAACACTTGGTTGTTATCAAGCAACCCGTTGGTATCGTTGGGGCAATCACACCGTGGAATTTTCCCGCTGCTATGATCACGCGCAAATGTGCTCCTGCACTCGCTGCAGGTTGTCCCATTGTCTTGAAACCCGCATCTGAAACACCATTTTCTGCCTTGGCACTTGCGGCATTAGCGCATGAAGCTGGCTTTCCACCCGGCGTTATCAATGTCATCACTGGAAATGCCAAAGAAATCGGTGGTGAATTAACATCGAATCCTTTAGTACGAAAAATTTCGTTTACCGGTTCAACCGCTGTTGGCAAGTCATTAATGCAACAGTGTGCTAGTACGTTGAAAAAAATTTCTTTAGAACTCGGTGGCAATGCGCCATTTATCGTATTTGATGATGCTGATTTAGATGCGGCAGTCAAAGGAGTGATGGCATCTAAATTTCGCAATACGGGACAAACCTGCGTTTGTGCCAATCGAATTTTAGTGCAAGATAAAATTTATGATGAATTTACTAAAAAATTAATCACCGCAGTAAAAACATTGAAAATGGGAAATGGATTGGGAGAAGAAGTACAACAAGGTCCTCTTATTAATGAAAAAGCTATTGAAAAAGTAAAAAAACATATTTCTGATGCAGAAAGCAAAGGCGCAAAAATTGTTTTAGGTGGCAAACCGTCATCGGTAGGAACATTATTTTTTGAACCCACCATTTTGACAGATGTTACTTCCAAAATGATTGTTGCAAAAGAAGAAACCTTTGGTCCTGTGGCACCTTTGTTCCGCTTTCAAAAAGAAGAAGAAGCCGTACAAATGTCTAATGACACCGAATTTGGTTTAGCTTCCTATTTTTATAGCCAAGATATTCATCGCGTTTGGCGTGTCGCAGAAGGATTAGAATACGGCATGGTTGGCATTAATGCTGGTATTGTTTCTTCTGAAGTTGCCCCTTTTGGTGGCGTGAAAGAATCTGGCATGGGACGTGAGGGTTCAAAATACGGTATAGATGAATACGTGGAAATTAAGTATTTATGCATGGCTTAAAGCTTGCGGCAATTATCAATTTACATCATTAAACATATTGAACTAGATTCTTCAATCTGATCTAATTCTTCCGACTCCTTTGAAAGCTGAAACAATTTCTTAGACGGTATGTGCCACACATTATACTCTTGAAGCAATGCATTTCTTCAGCCGACGGCGGTCATTCTGGCCTAGAGGGCAAGGTCCTCCCTTTTTGTTCTGACTGGTGTTTAATAATCAAATTCGCGGCTTGGAAGGAACAGAATCGTCTTTATGACTTCGTATCAGGTCAGCAAATCTACAAAGTTCCAAACCCAGTATTTCCTTGATATTATCTAAAGCTTTTTCATAGTTCTTAGACGGTTCGGATGAATCAAGTAATTCTTTTGTTAAAGCAGAAAACTTTTCTAATACTTTTTTTGGTTGAGTAATTATAAAATTATCAGTGAAACATTTCTCACTTAATATAGAAATTATATTAAGACCTCTAACGCGTCTCGCAATTTCTAACATAATTTCTTTTGTTTTTGAAGAATAAAAGGAAAAAGATTTATCCTCATCTGAAACATTTATAATAACATTATCATTATCCATTTTAATGATGTTAAATCTTAACTTTTGATTCGATGTTTTGTTATACAAAAAAAACACCAAAGAACCAAAAGAATTTTCTATTTTCATTTCTTCAGCCTTTTCTTTTGGTATAGTTAAAATATCTAAAGAAGCCTGAAATACACCATCCTCATTATAATCAACGTGCATTGACTCATTGTGAAAAGAATAATTAGCATTTGTTTGAACTACTCTTTTTTGGATTACTGCTGCGAACATATCTAACCTCTATTTATTCAATTGTGAGGATTGTACGTTAATGAAATATAAAAAAATAGGGCACTTAATACCCTGCAAAATTATCTCCCAAATATTTGTTTAGAATTTTTCAAACCAATCAATCTTTAAAGCTTTCGCAACAGCATATAACGGGTAAGAACACAAATATTCATATTGAGAAAAATTATGTCCTGAAAATCTTATGGCATAAGAAGCATTTGGATGACTAATCATATATTCTTTAAGACTTCTTAAACTTCCAGTTGTTCCACTTTTAACTTCTATCGGAATAATTTTATCTTTAATCTGGATAACATAATCGACTTCTGCTTTACTTGTTCTTGTTTCTTTTTGCCAATAATAAATCGATTTTTTTTGAAAAGCATAAGCATATGCTAGCATTTCTTGGCCTACGAACGATTCAACGATTTCTCCTTGATTAAGGAAAGCCTTTGATGGATGTAAAATCCATTCTTTTACATCCAATCCCAACAAAGCTTGGGCCATGCCAATATCTAAAAAAATAACTTTAAATTTATCAAGATCAATTTCTGCGCCCAATGGCAATCCTTGTGCGTTTGTTTGATAAACAGGATGAATGACACCCGCTTTTACTAAAAGATTAAAACAAGGAGCGAGCTCTCGCTTTCTAAATTCACCAGGTACTAGAGAAAATTTAAATTTTTTCCCTAACTGTCGGGGCACTTGTTCAAACAATACTTCCATATATTTGATTTCGTGTTTTTTAGCATATTTTTCGAAGTCTTGTTTAAAATTATCTATTAAGGATTGCTGAAGATTAAAGCAATGATGTGGATCTTTTTTTTCTATCCAACTTTGTAAAATTTCAGGCATGCCCCCTAATGCAAAATATTCGCCGAGTAATCCTAACAATTTATTGTGTGCGATCTCAGGCATAGGTTTATTTAAATCTGATTCAAAAATAGCATCAAAAAGCAGTCGCTCTCCTTTTGCCAGCAAAAATTCCAACAAAGTTACCGGATACATATAAAAAGATTCGACCCGTCCTACAGGTACCCCAATTTTTTCTAATGCAAATTCAAGCAGAGAACCAGCAGCAACGACATGTAAGTTCGGAATTTTCTCATAAAAATAACGCAACGCTAAAATCACACGAGGAACAATTTGTATTTCATCGAGAAACAGCAATGTTTCCCCTGGCACAATTGTTTTACCCGCTAACAAGGATAATTCGCGTAATATTCTCTCAGGATTTAAATCTTTCTCAAATATTATTTCACAATCTAATTGTAATTCTTCGCAGTTGATTTCAACAAAATTTAAAAAAGTTTGACCCAACTTGCGTACAGCAAATGTTTTACCAACTTGCCTTGCACCGCGTAATAATAGGGGTTTTCTGCTTTCTTCCGTAACCCATTGTTTTAAAAACAAATCAATAAATCTATACATATAAAATTCTTATGAAGGTCATTTCTCCACCCAAATTATATCACCAAATGGTCAAAAATCCATGATATTTTCTCGCTGACGTGGTTATTTTTCCAGGTTATTTTTCGAACACAAGGTCAAAATTCAAGTTTTATCAAAAAAAGAATTAACATTCAACCTGCATTTTAGCTCTTTCCTAGCTATAACGATTTAAATTCTGTTATTTCCTAAACAAGTGTCGAGCTAAAAAATTTAACCGTATTAAATATTGTTTTTGCTCAGCTAAAAGTATTAGAACGCATTTACACCAACCCAATTTATCCAATATGGAAAATAACCATATGTCGATAAGTAAAACTTGGATTAATATTGACTATAAATGGTATTTAAATTAAACTTTCGCGTTAATTTTAAACTCGACCAGGAGTCCAAATGAAAAAAATTGCGATGGTTTTATTGTGTATTATTTTTTCAAGCTCAGCTTTTGCAGACAAACTTATACGTATAGTTAATAACGATGCTACTCAGGATCTTAACGTTCAATTACAGAGTTGTTTAATGGCATTTAACGAATCAACAAAGACATATGATGTGACATGTAAAGATGTTCCATCAGTGCCTATTAAAAATTATGGTTTGGGTAAACATTATGTGGATATTTCAATTCCGAATGATGCTGAACATGCTGAAACCTTTTTACACGTTGCGAGTGTTCAAGCATCACCTTCAGGCGCCTACAGCAGTTTTCAAGATGATCGTTCATTGAGTCACAAATATTGCTCGAGTTTCGATAGGCACCAACCTATCGTACTAAATACTCTACGAACTGACAATGTATTTTGCGACACCTCTATTGATGGTATTGATAAGAATAATATCAAAAAAATCAATAAAAAATAGGTCGGCCACTTGTACTCTTGCCCCTTTTAATAAGGGGCAACGCTAGCAAATGAATTATTTTGAATCACGCAATAAAGATATTAATTCATCAGTATTTAATTTCAACCTTTCCTCTAACCAGCTCAAAACAATCAATGCTATTGATAACTTCAATTGGATGTTTCAGGTTTATATTCATCAATCGCTTAGCTTGACTTCGACACGAGTAACCTGTTGCTAAAATCGTATCTGAATGTTCTGAAATATAGCGTTGCCAATCCATAGCAAATAATTTTTGCGAATTAGTTACGTGTTCAACTTCGTGACCGTAAGATCCCGCCATACCGCAACAACCCGAAGGCAGGATCATCAATTTTAAATTAAAATATTTAAAAATTTCTTGCCATTGTTTTTCCGCTTCAGCGCAAAGCGTTTTTTCAGTACAATGACTGACAAGATAATATTGGTTCTCGTTAGTTAGCAATGAGGGGGAATTTATTTGTGAAAGCATGGTACGTCCTTGCACCTCCCGACTCATTTGCAAAAACAAAACCAACCATTCTTGCAATAGCTGCACTTTAGCAGTTTCTTTCTTAAGAATTTTTGGATATTCATCCCGATAGGTTAAAGTAATACTGGGATCAATTCCAACAATAGGGATTCCAAATTTGGCATATTCTTGTAGTCGCTCATTATTATTTTCAACAACTTTCCGAAATCGACGCATAAAGCCTTTAACATGCCACGGCTTTCCGCATGGAAAATAGGGCGCAATGTAAACATTACAACCAACCTTAGTTAAAAATTCGTAAACAGTAAATAAAATATTGGGTTCGTAATACGAAGTAAACATATCTTGTAATAAGACTACGCTCTTAGCTTTCTTTTCAGCGCTCAAATTAATTAAATCATTAATATTAAATTCGAAAGCTTTTTGCTTTATTAACTTTTTCGTATAAGACAAATCTCCAATCAGAGGCGGATCAAGCATTTTGATGATTTTTTTTAATAGGTATTTTGCTAAAATTGTCTGAAAAAGCCAATTTGTGACAAGAGAAAATCTTGCTTGTAATAAAACAGTTTTTTCAAGTGAACCAATGAAATAATCTCGCAAAGGGCGCATGTATCGCTGATAATATAATGCTAAAAATTTTGATTTAAATTCTGGAACATCCACATTAAGAGGACATTGCCCAGCGCAAGCTTTGCAAGATAAGCAACCCGACATCGCTGCAAAAACTTCATTTGAAAAATCATCTTTACGATTTAAACTGTTAATGATTTTTTTAAAAATATTTGTGCGTGCAAAAATATCTAAATTAACTTTTTTATTCGCTATTTGACGCAACCATTCACGCATTAACGTCGCACGTCCTTTTGGCGAATGAATCCTATCTTTAGTTACTTTATAAGACGGACACATTGTCTGTGTTGTAGCATAATTAAAACAGGCTGCATTTCCGTTACATTCCATTGCTTTGGAATATTCTTCTAGAAAATTTTCTGGACTTTGACGATCATATTCTCCGCGCAATGGTCCATCGATCCTGACTAATTTTTCATTATTCGTGAGTGATGTCGCAATTTTCCCTGGATTTAATTTATTGTCAGGGTCAAATAATGTTTTTATCTGTCTAACAACATGATAAAGAGTTTCTCCAAAAAATGCTTCTCCATATAAACTTCGAAAGCCGTGCCCATGCTCTCCCCATAAAACACCATTATATTTTTTTACCAAACCCGCGATTTGATTGGATAATTCACGCATAATTCTGTTATCTTGGATAAGTTTCATATCCAGAGCAGGACGCACATGAACACAACCCGCATCTAAATGCCCATACATGCCGTACACTAGAGAATATTTATTTAATATTGCTTTAAATTCGATGATGTAATTTGCTAATTTTTCGGGTGGAACAGCGGTATCTTCTACAAAAGGAATAGGGTGCCGTGTTTTATCTTGTTTTTGACTGATTAGTCCAACAGATTTTTTGCGTAACTCCCATAATAAATTTTCATCGTTTTTTGAATTTGCTATGGAATATCCAATTGCTTGATTAGGCTCTTGCTTTTTTGTCTCTAGGAATTTACAAAAATTTGTAACTAATTTTTCTATTTCAATTTGATCTTGAGAAATAAATTCTACCAAACTAACAGCGCCTGTTTTAACATCTTCCGAATTTTCAATAAAATCTTTTACCGTATAATAAAACGGATCTTGACGGGCCAATTCTATTAAATTTTCATCCAATGATTCAATTGCAAATGGTTTTTTTGCAAGTATTTCCTCAGCTGTATTTAATGCATCGATAAAGTTCTTATATTTCACGATAAGAAGTTTTCTGAATTTAGGCAATGGAGTTAACCGTAATTTGCATTCTGTTACTATTGCTAGTGTTCCTTCTGAACCACAAATCAAATAATTAAAATCCAACGCTTTTTTTAGATTGTATCCATTCAGTGTTCTAGGCGCTGAAGTAAATTTTTCATTAATTAGCGCTTGATGCGGTTCAATTAAATCGAGCATCTTTCTATAATGTATGCCTTTTTTATCAACATTTGCCGTTTGTAAAATACGTCCGTCACTAAAAACGCAAGTTAAATTTTCCACGTGATCGCTTGTACGACCTAAAACTTTCGATCCAATCCCACAAGCATCGGTATTTACCATGCCTCCGATCGTTGCTCTATTGCTGGATGAAATTTCAGGAGCAAAAAACAATTCATGAAGCCTTAAGAAATCATTCAGTTGATCCAAGACAACTCCTGGTTGTACTCGCACCCATTTTTCTTCTAAATTCAACTCAAGAATTTCATTCATGTATTTTGAGAAATCAATAATTATTCCATTCGTTAATGATTGACCATTTGGACCAGAACCACCCCCTCGAGGAGCAAATTTAATATTTCGAAATTGTTCTTGGTTTGCTAGGTTTAAAATATTAACAATGTCTTGAGTAGAACGAGGAAAGATGACAGATTGGGGTATGACTTGATAGATGCTATTATCTACTGCCATAGATAGCCGTGTAGCATAATCCTTACGTATTTCACCGGAAAAAGAAGTTTGATTTAATTCATTAAGAAAAGTTTGATAACTTTCTTCGATGGTGCATTCCGGTATGATACGCGGCAGCATGGATTTCAACTCATAAATATAAGGAAAGTTAATTAGAGCTGTTCTGATAATTATTTTGGATTAAGTTTAAGTCTTAAAAGTTGATCAATGCATTGGTTACCTTTCAAGAATTGCCCTAACTATACCAATATTTGAAAAGCTCTATTCTATAAGGTTAAAGTTAAGAAATGAATATTGCAATCTATATCTAGGTTCGATATAGTTTTGCGCAATTCATGGTTTACAAGGAGGTTTAATGAGAAGCACATCCTATTCTGGTGAATTGAAAGAATCCAAACATGAAACAACATCAAAGATTCTTTATAGCCTACAGCAACCCTCCAAGAAACTTTCTTTTTGCAATTACATAATGGGAAAAGGGTTAAATTCTCATCTTTCCTCTGATGCCGGAGCTGGACAATACATTAAAACTTGTTTTAAAGCCAATGGCTTTACAACCCTTTCACAAGACTATTTAGCTAAAGCAATCAAATCTGGCAAAGGTTTCTCGCAAACATGGTTGCTAAACTTCCCGGTTCAATTCTTTACTGATCCATTACTTATTCAACAATTAATTAGATTTAATGGAAAGAAACTTCTTGATTCAGAAACAGGCGGAATTCAAGAAAGATTTATTGGTGACGGAACTATTTTAAGTTTACGTAAAACGGATCCAAGGTATAGACCCGCCCGTGCTTCAGCCATGTCGCATTTATTTACTCCGATCAACGAGCTTGTCAAGCCTATGCAAGAAGTGTTTGATTATTATATGCGAGAAATTTCGGAAACTAAGGGTGAAATTGATATTGCGAATTTTTCATCGCGCCTCGCTATGACAATGATTAGTAAAACGCTTTTAGGTTTTGATGATTTCAAGGAAAGTGAAAAAACTGAATTATCGCAAATTGTTAATAATATTGTTACTAAAATCCCAAATCTTATTAATACCAGTTTACTGACTATTGAAACTTTAATTCGTAATAAAACAGGAATCCGGCCTAATTTGCTGTGGTCTTTGGATAAATTGAAAAATCGCGCAGAAGAAATTATGAAAAATGTCATTTTGCGTAATGAAGAACGGGTTCTTAAAAAACTTCGCTCTATTTCTGGTGATCCAGAGCTTAGTGCATCAGACTTGTATAAACCAAAAGCGCTGACAATGATTAAATTATTTCTTGCTGGCGGCTTTGAAACAACATCAAAATTATTATTGCATTCTTTAGCAACTTTAGCCGATCCCAAAAATGCTAACACCGTACTTAAGTTACGTGAAGAAATATCGAAACTTGAAAAGCCGCCTGAACAATGGACGACTAAAGATTTGGAATCTTTAGAATATTTGCATGGATTTGTTTTTGAAGTTTTGCGCTTGTATCCACCTTTTTCTTTTAACCGACTTACATCTTTAAATGACATCATTCTGGCGCCAAATATACCCCTATGTAAAGATAAAGACGAATATCACGAAAAATTTAATGATCCAAAACGAGATAGAGAAGATGATATTTTTATTCCAAAAGACACAATTATTATAATATCACCTCTGCACGCACATCGTTATGAATCAATTTATGAAAATGCTACTGAATTTATGCCTGAAAGATGGCTAGGAAAAAACTTTTCATTACGCGATGTAATGTATCGATCTGATTTCTTTACTTTTGGCAATGATTCTCGCGCTTGTCCTGGGAGAATTTTTTCGGAACAAGAAGCCCTATTATTAATCGCTCGGTTAGCAGCAAATTTTACTATTAAATTAAATCCAGATCTGCCTATTCCCTTGCCACTCGAACCAGGATTCACTTTGGAACTCAGTCCAAAAATCATTCCTAAAGCATCATTTATTCCTTTGGAAAAAAAGGTTCAGAATTTAGTGTTACAAGAAGCTCTCACGAAAGAAGGACTTAAACCTAAATCCTGCATTTAAACCGAGACCAGTCAAAAGGATCCAGTTTGGGAAAGTTGGCCAGTGGTGCATTTGGTCAACTTTCCAGAATTGCCTCCTTTGACATTGAAAGTTGACCTTTGCATCAGTCAACTTTCAAGACTGGACCCTTTGCTTTTGCCTTAAATTTCAAACTTAATGCCCTGAGCAAGAGGCAATTGTTGACTCCAATTTATGGTATTAGTTTGACGACGCATATATGCTTTCCAAGAATCAGAGCCCGCTTCACGACCACCACCAGTATCTTTTTCACCTCCAAACGCACCACCTAATTCCGCACCAGATGTGCCGATATTTACATTTGCAATGCCGCAATCGCTTCCGCGTGATGAAAGAAATAATTCAGCATGCTGCATATTATTAGTAAAAACCGCCGAAGATAAACCATGTTGAGAATGATTTTGCATTGCAATCGCTTCTTCCAAGGTCTTGAATTTCATCACATATAAAATAGGACCAAAGGTTTCGCGCTGCACCACTTCCCAGTCATTTTGAGCCTCAACCAATGTTGGTTCAACAAAAAATCCAGGACGATCTAATGATTTGCCACCGAATAAAATTTTGCCACCGGCTTTTTTTACATCAGCAACGGTTTTCAAATAATTATCTACTGCAATTTTATCAATTAATGGACCCATTAGATTTTTTTCATCGAGAGGATCACCAATTGTAATTTTTTGATATGCATTGACTAATGCAGCAGTCAATTTGTCATAAATAGCTTCATGAACAAATAAACGTCGTGTAGTGGTACAACGTTGTCCTGCTGTTCCTACTGCACCAAATGTGATAGCAGGGACAGCCAATTTTAAATTAGCATCCTCATCTACAATAATCGCGTTATTTCCACTCAGCTCTAACAGCGATTTTCCTAATCGTCGCGCAACAATTTCATTTACATGTCGTCCAACTGACGTCGAACCGGTAAATGAAACCAATGGCACGCGTGAGTCTGCAACAAATTTTTCTACCAAAGAATTATTGTCCGTAACAAATAGGGAAAATATGCCTGAAAATCCTTGTTTTTCCATAACCGAATTACAAATGTCTTGGACCGCAACAGCGCATAATGGCGTTTTGGGTGATGGTTTCCATACCACTGTATTACCTGCAATTGCAGCAATAAATGCATTCCATGACCAAACAGCAACGGGAAAATTAAAAGCACTAATAACACCCACTACACCAAGTGGATGCCACTGTTCATACATGCGATGCTCGGGACGTTCAGAATGCATGGTGTTGCCATACATCATACGTGACATGCCGACCGCAAAATCAGCCATATCAATCATTTCCTGAACTTCACCATTGCCTTCTTGTTTCGATTTACCCATTTCTAACGAAACTAAGCTGCCGAGCATATCTTTATTTTTACGTAGTTCTTCACCAATTAAACGAATGATTTCGCCTCGTTTAGGAGCAGGAACTTTACGCCATTCTAAAAAAGCTTTTTGTGACGTCTCAATGACTTTGTTGTAATCCGCTTCAGAACAATTATAAACTGATGCTATAGGCTTACCATCCGTCGGATTATATGAAACAATTTCGCTAGTTTGCGTGTTAGACCACCAGTTCATACTCGTACTGGTACCTGAATTGGTAGAATTAAGTTTTAGTGCTTTTAAAAGTTCCATAATTTTTTCCTGTTAAGCCATCATACATTCTGATTGGTTTTTTTTCTCGTCACACTTTCCCGCATAATATTGACCAAATCGATTGGTAAACAAATCTTCTAATGAAAATTGTTCTTGTTTCACGAATCCATGATATTTTTCAGGATGCTTCATGACCATATCAAACACAGAACAAAGTGAAGTTGCTGTAGTCAATTGAATGGCAGACCAATTCGTACCAAACATGGTTTTTGGATAATATTTTTTGACAAAATTTTCTTCGCTGAATTGACCGTCTTTTATCCCCGTTACTGACACATATACCAGTACGACATCTTGTCCTGTTTTAGGAATGACATTTTCTAAAATACGCTTCAATGTTTCACGATCATAATTTAAATTGAGATCATTCATCAGAAAACGCATTTTTTCGCAATGGCCTGGATAACGAATCGTTTTATAAGTAATATTTTTTACATGATCTTTATAAGTATGAGCCAAGCTGCCAATACCACCTGACGTATTAAATGCTTCATAAGTCAAGCCATCTATTTTAATTTCCTCTAAATCAGCTAAAGGTTTGAGGTTTACTTCTTGGCCATTTTCAATAGCATCACATAAATTGCCATATTCATTAATTAAACCATCGGTAGACCATGTCAACGAATAATGTAGAGCATTGCTGATATTAATTGGTAATGCTCCCACACGCATTTTGACTGTATCTAATGCGTTAAAATTTTTCATTATATGATTTGCTACAATGCTAATAAATCCGGGAGCCAACCCACATTGTGGAACAAATGCATTGGTCGCGTTTTTAGATAATTCCGTCACTGTAGCAGCAACTTGAGTATCCTCTGTTAAATCGAAATAATTAAGGTTGAATTCTTTTGCTAATTTCGCGATTTCAATATTGCAATAAAATGGCAAACTAGAAATAACCGCTTGCATCGAATTTTTCTGCAAAAATGCTACCATTTCTGCATGATTTTGTGCATCCAATTGGACAAGCTGTAAATTTGGGGCTTTTTCTGCAAGACGTTTTAAATTTTGATTTTCAACCTGAATATCCGCGAGAAAAATTTGATAGTCGTTTGAACTAGCGAGCAATGTTGCGATAAGTGAACCAATTTTACCTGCACCAAGAATGAGAACTTTTTGCATAATTATTTCCTTTTTTATAATGAAGATCCCAAAGAAAGCAAGTCATCCCATCAAAGTCTGATCTCCCAGAATCTGAGTTCTGAAAAGACTTGATCTCTTTCATAAGTTGCGAAGGATAGCACATGCGCAGTTGCGGTCAAGCTAGTACTAGGGCTCTGAATTGTAAACAAAGCTTAGCCGATTAGATAGGTCCCATCACCCGTCGCAATAATCTTCCCTTCATCATTGTGCAACTCAATGCGCGTAAAACAAAGACGTTTCCCTGCATGCACAATGGAGGCTTTAGCTATAAAACGTTCGCCTTTTCCAGGACGGACATAATTGACATGTAAATTAACCGTACTGGATCTTGTTAATATTTCTCGTAATTCTTCTGTGGTCTTATCTTGATGCTTTTGCAAGGCCGAAGCCATAGCAACCACCCCCCCTGCCATATCCAGAACGGAAGAAATAACACCACCATGCAAAATTCCGTAAAAAAAGTTACCCACTAATTCTTTTTTCATTGAAAAACTTAAAATAGCATAATCATTTTCAAAAGAATCGAGCTTCAGACCTAATGTACGATTAAATGGAATTTCGCCAACAACTTGCGCAAGCTCTTGTAACAATGTGTTCATGTTTTTTTTCTTCCATGAGAGTTGGGTCTAGAATTAGTAATATTATCCTAAATCCGGTATAGTGAAGTCCATTGTTATCAACTAAACTTCAGCTCTATTAATGACACCAAATCTATCAACAGCAGCCTTACGCATCGCAATCCCTATACCGTTAAGGCAGTTGTATGATTATTTGCCGCCAGTCGTTTGCGACCCAGCAAAATTGAGACCTGGAATACGTGTGAAAATTCCTTTTCAAAGACGTGAAGTTATTGGCATTCTGATGGAAATCACCACTGAACCACAAGTGCCTTGGGAAAAATTAAAACCAGTAATTGATATAATTGATTCTGAACCCATTCTCACCCCAGATATTTGGCAATTATGTCTTTGGGCTGCTGATTATTATCATTTTCCCATTGGTGAAGTACTAATCAGTGCTTTACCTATTTTATTGAGACAAGGTAAACCGCCTAAATTAACAAAAGAAATTTATTGGTTATTAACTTCCGAAGGTAATACCTTTGATCTAACTTCTATTAAACGTGCTCCTAAACAAATTGAACTTTTAAAGCTATTAGCCAAGCATCCAGAAGGGTTAACACACAAAGAATTACGAGCTTATAAATTTACGAAATCTATTTTAAATAATTTAGCAAAAAAAAATTTAATTGCTTCATTTGGTGAACATTTCGCGCGTAATAAAAACCCTCAAAAAGATCCATTAATTTTAAATGCCGAGCAACAAGACGCTGTTAATGCTGTGCTAGAAAAAACCAATCAATTTCAAGCATTTCTTTTGGATGGCATCACTGGCAGCGGCAAAACCGAAGTGTACTTACAAGTAATTGCGGAATTTTTAAAACAAGAAAAGCAAGTTTTGGTGTTAGTTCCAGAAATTGGCTTAACACCACAAACTATTCAACGTTTTCGCGAGCGATTTACCGAACCAGTGGTAGCTTTGCATTCTGGATTAAGTGAAAAGGAACGTTTAAATGCTTGGCTAACAGCAAAATCTGGAATGGCAAAAATTATTATTGGCACTCGTTCCGCCATTTTCACTTCATTTGCAAATTTAGGCTTAATCATTGTTGACGAGGAACATGATCTTTCATTTAAACAGCAAGAAGGGTTTCGTTATCACGCTCGTGATTTAGCTATCATGCGCAGTTATTTTAATCAAATACCGATTATATTGGGCTCTGCCACACCTTCTCTAGAATCTCTATATAATGCTCAACTCAAGCGCTACCAGCATTTATGTCTGCCAGTACGTGCAGGTGGCGCTCAATTACCACAAGTTAATATTATTGATATTTGCAAGACACCGCTGGAACAAGGTTTATCTCCAATTCTATTGTCAGAAATCACCAAACATCTTAACCAAGGTGATCAAGTCATGTTATTTTTAAATCGACGCGGTTTTGCGCCGGTTTTAATGTGTCATGCTTGTGGATGGATGGCAATTTGCAAACGTTGTGATATGCGTATGACATATCACCAACAACCGCGACGCCTGCATTGTCATCATTGCGACACTCATAAACAAATAGCAACTCATTGTGAGGGTTGTGGTCAAAAAGAATTGCTTGCTGTTGGGCAGGGTACAGAACGATTAGAACAAACGTTAGCAAAACATTACCCTAATGTGTCTATTGGTCGTATTGATCGCGATAGTACTCAACGTAAAGGTTCTTTAGAAGAATTATTGGACAAAATTCAAAAAAATGAATACAGAATTTTGATAGGTACGCAAATGCTTGCAAAAGGACATCATTTTCCTCACGTGACATTGGTGGCTATTGTCGATGCAGATGGAGGTTTTTTTAGCTCTGATTTTCGGGCTCTGGAACGCATGGGACAATTATTATTACAAGTAGCTGGGCGCGCAGGCCGTGCAGAAAAGCCAGGGAAAGTTGTGATTCAAACCCATCATCCTGACCATCCTTTGTTGCATCAACTTTTGCGCGAAAATTACCATCAATTTGCCATGTCTT
This sequence comes from Gammaproteobacteria bacterium, assembly GCA_025451335.1. Lineage (GTDB taxonomy): Bacteria > Pseudomonadota > Gammaproteobacteria > DSM-16500 > DSM-16500 > JAJPGW01. The sequence goes on along the minus strand of JANWKO010000117.1, from coordinate 3,145 downwards.
TATTAAAAGAAAGAGAACAAGCGCGCTTACCCCCTTATGTTTTCTTTGCATTATTTCGCGCTGAAGCGTATGATGCGCATCACGCCACCTCATTTCTAAAAGAATTGAAAGGGATCACGGAAAATTCTGGGATGAATATTCGGATTTTGGGCCCAATATCAGCACCCATGCCCCGTCGCGCTGGCCGCCACAGGGTACAGCTATTAATTCAAGCTTCACAACGTCCCATCTTACAGAATTTATTAAAAAATTTATTACCCGAAATCGAAAACATTCCCAATAAACATCGTGTGCATTGGTCAATTGATGTCGACCCATTGGAAATGTTCTAGATCATTTTATTTAAGGTGTTAATTATGACAGCATCTACATTTTCAGCTTCAGAAAAAAAAGAAAATTATGATTTACTCGACAAATTTCCTAACAGCGGACGGATTTTTAAAATAGAAACACATCAATCGACAGAAAAAAAAGCGACTAAGATTGTGAAAGGAATAATTGATTCAGCTATCACTCTTGCGACCAAAGAATCTTCAGAAACAAAATCAGACGAAGGAAAAACAGAGAACTGCCCCTTACATTTTTATGTGTTGGGCTGCGGCGAAGGAGAACTTAAGAATAAAAGACAAGTTGCCGAGCTTATGAATGAAATCACTTTAAAAAATAATAAAAAACCGGATTTCATCATTTTGTTGGGTGATAATTTTGAGGAAACGGGTGTAGATTCCACTCACAGCAAATCTTTTGTTGAAGGCTTTGATAAAATATACCATGAAAACTTAGAAGCCATCGCTGGAATTCCTTTTTTTGTCGTTCCTGGTAATCATGATCATGGCTTTCCTGTACTTTATCCTCTCCGTGTCACTGGCATAAATAATAATTTAGAAAAAATTGCTTCCGAAGTTCTACATACTTATGTTGATGAAAAAGGCATGCCGGAACCGAAAAAAATTAATTTATTTTCGCAAGAAACTTTGAATCTTGAAACAATGAAAAAACGCGGCCAAACTTGGAATATGCCGGGTCGTTATTATGAATTACAATTTGATAATAAAGAATTATTTTTTATTGATACGAATACTTATGTTAAAGAATACATTGAATATTATTTAAATGGCAATAAAGAGTTAAATAAACAACCCGCTTGGTTAGAGCATGTTGCGAAAAATCCTGAAACAATTAAATATTTGTTTATGCATCATCCATTGCGCACCGTAGGTAAACGTGCATTTTGTTCTGATATAGAAGAATATTTAAGTCATGCTGACATTCAATTATTAATAAAAAATAAAATTATCGATCGTGAGGATGAAAGCTATAACGAAGTCATTAAAAGACTCTTACAAAAACAAGGCTTGAATTTTGATGCAGTTTTTGCTGCTCATGATCATAATATGTATCATTATAACAATCAAAATGAAATAAAATCCTTATCCGAATCGGCTAAAAAAACCAAATTGCTTCGTCAAATTGTTGCCGGCGGGGCTGGCGGCGGTCACCATGAATTACAAAATCGTTTTCTTTTTGAAAAAAATACTCATAGTTTTATAAAGCACAGAGGCTTTGTCAGTGTACAAATTTCTGGGAAACCTTCCGAAGAAACCTTAATTGATTATTACGCAACTCCTGATGCTGAGTTATATTATGGGTATAGAATTAAAGGGCATCACTTGCAATATAACTTAACAGAAACGACCCCTCGAAAACAAAAACCAGATGAACTTGGCGTCAAACAATTGGGTGAACTGGTTATGTCTACCTGTAATCGTTATTTAACTGAATTTCCACCTTCAGTTACAGCAATACCAGCACCTCATGTGAAAAAAAACTGGGGCTTTTGGCCAAGCTATACTTACAAAGTATACGATGCTGTTAGTTTAGATGCTTTTTTTGCTGATGATTTGAAAAATCATTTTAAACGCTTCGAAAGCAATTCATTTGAAGAAAGCTTAAATTATGTGAAATATGCTTTGTTAAAATGTACTGAATCTCATAAGCGAGATTTTTTTGATAAACCCGAATTAGGTGATGTGTTTAAAGCAGAATTAATGCGTCGTTATGCCCTCACTTTCGATCAATTTTTAAATTCATCTAGCGAAACATTAAAACGTTTATTTACTACCGGTAGATTGTCGCATGTGGAAACAAAAGATTACGATGTTTCTTTACATAAAAAAGCGGATGAAAGCTGGCCCAAAATGGGGGTTGTATCTGCGCCTCATCCGGGTATATTTTCAACGAGTAAAAAATCTGCCAGTATTAAACCAAAACCCCATTTATCGCATAGTGCTGATTCTCATAAAAAAGTAAAATCCAAACCATTGGGACGTTCCAATTCACTGCCTAAACTAACCGCCATTCCACTAGAAAATTTAGAGCCTTCACATAGTCCTACTCAGCCCATGCCTATACCAACTAAAGCGCCTCAGAAAAAATCGGGGAATTTATTTTCGCCCACAATGAAAGATCAATTAGGTACGAGTTTTTCACCACAACATATTACAAAAACTATTGTTGAATTTAGTAGTGGCAGTCCAGAAACCAGTTTTACTGCTACCAGCTCAATTTATAAGGATGCCATTAGTCAAGAAATGTCCAAAATTGGGTCGCAAGAGCCTGATAAAACTTCGCGGCTGCAAATTTAAAAATCAGATTGACCTGGCTATCAACTTTGTTATACTCTGCGCCTCTTCTCGTAGACATTGCGAGTATGCCGGGGTGGCGGAACTGGTAGACGCGCCGGACTCAAAATCCGGTGGTGGTGACACCGTGTCGGTTCGATTCCGACCCTCGGTACCATTTTTCATTTCTTTGATTTCTTTTTAAATCAGTATATTATTTGAATGCTTTTAACTTTGTTAACTCATCCGTTATTCAATAGATTTATTATAATTCGTCCCGGTGGCACAGATGGATAGCGCAGCCCCCTCCTAAGGGGCAGGTCGGAGGTTCGAATCCTCTCCGGGACGCCATGATTGATGAGGGGATTTCAACAAAGCTCTCGCAAAATCCAGGATTTTTTCTTTCGGGTATAGCCACTCAAATTTAAAAAATTTCTTATCTAACCTTATTATTGATATGATTTGGACTCGAGCTTAACCTTAGTGGAGCAATAGAATGGATACTAACTCCTGGATATACCCTG
>JANWKO010000116.1 GCA_025451335.1 Gammaproteobacteria bacterium | reverse complement strand
AATTTGTATTTTAGATTCTCGCATATTGCCCTTTATTGATCAGCACTGCTGCTATAACCAAGGACTTCGCCAAGATCATAACCTGTTTTATTTCGAAATAACGCATATGAAGATGTTTAAAATCCACCCTCTTTTGCTGATTAAAAACAACAAATAGACCATTTGTTCATCTCATAAAGTTAAGTTATATTCAATAAAGGAAAGTCACATTTACAAGGAAAAGTCATGTCTCGAAATCTACGCTTCCAAGATAAAGTAATACTGATCACGGGTGGTACCAGTGGTATAGGTCTTGCAACAGCAGCTGCATTTGCTTCAGAAGGTGCAGCACATATCATAGTGTGCGGACGTCGTGAATCGAAATGGTTGGAGGCACAAAAATATCTTCAAGGAAAGTTAGCAAAAGATTCTATCTCTAAAATTCAATATTGGTCATGTGATGTTCGAGTTGAAGAACAAGTTCAAAATGTCATAAAAAAAATTTTCGATCAATTTGGTCGATTGGATGTTTGTTTTAACAATGCAGGAGTGCAGCCTGGCATTGTGACCAATCCAGATAGTGGATTTATAGGCGATATTCAATTTACTTCATTCATTGATGCGGATGGTTCGATTATGTATCGTGTTCCGCCACCTCAACCGGATTCTTCTGAAGCATATTCGGATACGCCGCGTCATCCCACACAAGAAACAGGCGCCTCCCCTTTTGCAGAATCTGAAATAGCAACAAGCTGTTTTGGTGTTTGCTATTGTTTAAAATGGGAAATGCATTATATTTTTGAAAGACAACCCAAAGATCTTCCTGCTTCTATTATTAATACATCCAGTCGAAATGGAGTACTCCCTGATTCGCGTCGATCTTTGTATGCTGCTAGTAAAGCATTTATCATTGCTATGACAAAAAGTGTTGCTAATCAAGTCGCTCAAAAATCTAAACGTGAAAATCGTCAAACTGTGAGAGTGAATGCTATCAGTCCTGGTCCTATTGATACTCCTTTGGAATTTGCTGCATATGGAACGACAGATCCTTCTGATAAAGCTCAATATAGTAGTTACGTTATTGCAGCTGCGACAGGTGTTCCCATGCAAAGAACAGCTCTACCCGAAGAAATTGCACCCACCGTATTATTCTTAGCTGATCCAAATTCATCAGGATACATCACAGGAACTAATATCAGCGTAGATGGCGGACATACGGGCTCACCTTTATTAAAAAGCTAATTTTTTTCAAGCAGAATTTATGACAACTCACAAAAATCGCAAATCAAAAGTCATCATCATCGGCGCTGGAATTGCTGGATTAGCAGCATCTTTAAGATTGCAAGATGCTGGTTTTGATACCATGATACTCGAGGCGCGCGATCGTGCAGGCGGGCGTATTTGGACTAATAATCAATTAGGCAGACCGATAGGATGCGGCGCTTCTTGGATACATGGTATCGATCATAATCCTATGTATCAGTTAGCACAGCAATTTCATGTCAATATGGTGCCATTTGATGTAAATGGAATTACGGTTTTTGATCGTATGGGAAAAAGGATTGTTCAAGAAGAGATTGATCAATTTAATACAAAATTTAATAATCTTTTACAAAAAGCGAAAGATATTGCATTTCAATCAAAAATAGATATCCCATTATCCGCCGCACTTGAACCATTTATTAAAGACGAAAATTTTTCTTCTCACGAACAGGATCTTTTCAAAAGAAAATTACATTTTTTTGAAGGCTACATAGGTGCGGGTTATGAATATTTATCTGCTCGTCATTGGGATCAAGAGGAAATTTGGCCAGGAGAAAATTGTTATTTAATTGATACTTATCAACCCATCATTGATGGTCTCAGTAAACATTGTTTCATCCAATTTAACTCTAACGTGACAGAAATTAATATGATACCGAATCAGGTGCAAATTGTTACAGATAAACTGATTTTTCATGCAGATGCAGTTATTGTGACAGTTCCGCTTGGTGTCTTAAAAAAAGATAAAATTAAATTTAATCCACCCTTACCTTCACAAAAACAAATTGCTATTCGAAATTTAGAAATGGGATTATTAAATATTACAACATTGAAATTTCCAAAAGCATTCTGGCCAAAAGAACCTAAATTTATATTTTTCTCAAGTTTTTATGGATCGTCTATTTGTGCGTTTTTTAATTTTTATCATTATACGGATGAGCCGATTTTGATGGGTTATATGGGTGGTGAGAGTGCTCATAGCCTAGAACATATGTCAGATGGTGAAGTTATACATAAAACTTTACATAATTTAAAAACTATTTATGGTGATGAAGTTGTTCAGCCTGAAGGTTGCATTAATACTCGTTGGGGGCTTGATCCGTGGAGCTATGGTTCTTATTCATATCTCAAACCGGGTGCTTCAGCTCATGATTATGAGGTTATGGCGGAATCTATCGATGACCGCCTTTTCTTTGCAGGCGAAGCGTGTTCAAAATATCTAGCAACGACGCATGGCGCATATTTATCTGGAATAAGAGAAGCTGAAAGAATTATAAAAATATTATAATCTATTATTGCGAATACTAATGCTTTACAATCATTTTATTAATGCACAATATGCTAAAGTAGCATGTAAGATGTAATAAACATGGTATGGATTGCATTTATAGCATGTTATTTAGAAATTTTCTTACGTTTTATATACGGATTCTAGGATTTGATATTCAATATCAACGTGAATAAGAAGGCTTTGTTATGCTTGAACGTCAGGGTTCACGCATTATTTTAGAAGAAATTCGTAATAATTCAGGAAGAATATGGCTTATGCGCCTCTCGAGAAACCTTTTGGTAGAGTAATAAATTTTGAAATAAAAACAAATAATATTGTTGAGTTATATGCACGTGTCCAAATAGCTGGAATTAAAATTTTTTTACCGATTGAAGATAAATGGTAAATAATATTGAACTTGGGAATCGACCGTCAAGCTGTGCAACTTGCGAAGCATTAGTCAAGCTGGGTTTAGGAGATCGGATCTGATGCCCCCTGCACAGATCCGTACGTGCAACGCAGAACTCTCCCAGTTGATTAAACTTGGTCTTGCTTTATAATCGCAAACTAACTCAAAATTTATTTTTAATTAGTAAACTTGATATAAATTTTTCATGGGCTAAATTACTGATCACTCAAGAGGTAAAAAAAATGAACGATTCATTAATAAAAGGACTGGCCACTGCAGGTTTTTTAGGGGGTTGTGTGGTAGGCTCAATATTTGCAGCAGGAGAAGGTACTGCTGGTCTTTCAACTGTTTTCATCTGTGGAGCAATAGGTGCAGCTGCAGTACCTTTGGGTGTTGGTTTGATTGTACTGGCAGTAATGGGAGCTGCCGCTTTATTTCATTTTTGTACATCGTCGACGCATATAGCGTTGTATGACATTAGCGGCACGACGATAAGCACGAATTTTATAAGGATTTTCCTCTTGTTCTTCTAATGTATTGGCAATTTCTCTTAAGGTATCTGCTATTTTAGAATTAGAAATTAACATATAACTGCCCAAGAAAGTGGCTTTATTATTCGTTCCAATATACTCCCTTTATTTATTTTTTTGCTTTCATTTTGGAACTCGATTTTTTAGGGACTTTTTTTCCTTCTTTCCTAGCCTTAGACAATGCAATAGCAATGGCTTGTTTTTTACTTTTCACTTTGGCATGGCCTTTTCCACTCTTCGCTGTGCCTTTCTTTACTCGATTCATTTCTCTTCTTACTTCTGTTTGTGTTCCTTTACTATATTTTCTTGTCTTTTTCTTAGCGGATGGCATAGAATTTCCTCCTATCTAATATCAATTGGTTGTTTTCCCGGATCAGATTGAGGGCGTGGAGTATCACTTGGTCCTTCTGGGAGCTTAGGATTTTTTTGGCCTGGATCATTATTAGGTGGTTGGGGATCTTGTTGGGGGGTTCTCCCATTTGAAATTTGCACATAAGAATTTCTACTTTGATTAACCATTGACTACCTCCCTTCAATCGGATGTAATATTTATCTGACATTTCCCAAAATGTATCGCTAATTTATTGATTTCTCATTAAAAAAAATCAAAAAAATATTTTGATTATTAAAAGAAATTATTTGAAAGCACATATCATATTGATTGCCATATGAGTCAAATATATGCATATTTATCCTTGAAAAATTATTAATAAAATTGTAACAATCTTAATTTCTAGTTTATAAAATGCATTCGCATAATTAAAGTTAGCAATAACCCTAATATGAATACACGTTAGTGGAAGTAAGTCGAAAATTTTAATAATTCTGTTGTCTTATAATTTTAAAAAAAATTTAATGATTTTGACTGGCGCCTAGCCTGTGATGTTCTCTAGAGGACAGAAATTGTAAACTATTGAAGATTACATTGAAAAAATAAAGATTAAACTATCTTGTAAAAATAAAATTTAGTTAATAGTAAAAGCAAAATCATTAGGCTATCATATTTTTATACCGCCAAGGATTTTACAAAGACAATTTTCAATTTGTATCGAGTAACTTGAAATATCAGCCATAACAAATTGTTTACTCTTGCTTCCATTTATCAAGTAATTTAATTCGTTCTGCATGTAATTTTATAGCATTTAAATTTGTTGATCCCAAACGTATTACATAGTCATGATTTGGATAAAATGATAAAAAATTAATTAAACCTCGACCAATATTTTTTAAACCATTGCTCTTGTTTTCATTGATTTTTTTTGAGATTTTTTTACTTTACCGTATTTCATCCCTTCAAATATTTCGGGTAAATTGTGTTAGCGAAATACTCTTAATAAACACATATTAATAATCGAAATTAATATACTGAAGAATACAGCCCACCAAAAGCCATCTACTGTAAATCCTGGCACAATGTGACTTGTCACAATGAAATTGAAGATGCATCAAGAGGTAATCTTGAAGCAAAAAAGCATGAAAATACTAATAATCTCTCAAAACCGATAACAGAAAGAAAACTTTTATTACCCCATCTCGATATGCCAATCCATCATGATGTCAGAGCTGAAAATATTTCCTCTCGCCGTTTACTCGGCAACATAGCCGCTGCAATCGATCGTGGTTCCGAGGATTTCTCAAAACTTCTTTTAACTCCAAAAGTAGGTGCAAGAACAATTTTCGCACTAGCCATGGTAGCTGAAGTCATTCATGGTGCACCTTACAGATTTTCAGATCCAGTTCGATTTTCATTAGCACATAGAGACAAAAATCGCCATCCATTTCCTGTTCCTATAAAAGTATATGATGAAACCATTCGGATTTTAAAAACTGCCGTTCAAAAAGCAAAACTAGGTGAAAATAAAAATTAGATGCTATTAGACGGCTGGATAAGCAAGCGCGTGAACTTGAGCACCATGTTGTAAAAGGGCCTACTGTAGAAGAAATTATCGCTCATGAAAAGGATGTTTCGGCCTTATATGGTGGCAGAAGTGTTTTTGGATTTGAATAAAAAATGAGTCAGCAAAATATTGGAAAATTAAATACGAAATATAAAGTCAGCTAAGTCAAAGCTGTGTTATAACTGAATCATATAAAAATCATCCTAGCCATTGATAACTCGAATACCTTAGTGTAACATCACGAGCGATATTTTACCTGAGATACCTAAGGGGTGCCAAACCATCGGATTCACACCGCGAAATGGAATTTTGATAAAGTAGATTTTCATTTGATGCATTGATATTAACTTTTCAATCTTATCCAAGGCCTATTATCAAACGAAATTAAATGCAAAATAACCCACAAAATTTCAAATTCACGTATCTAACAACAAATAGTTCATTTAAATTTTGATGATGAAAACCATGCGAAGTCGAAAAAAAAAGAAAAATAAGAAAATAAAAAAAATACACATCATATCTACTAAATTACCCATACTAAGAGAATTTGTAAATTTTGAAAATTTTATAAGTCTATTTTTTTCAAAATTCATTACGTATCTTGATGCATGCTCTGTAATCAATCTGTTAAATACTCGAAAAATATACCTCAACTATTGTGAAAACATTGTTTCAAAATTAGAATTACCTAAACATTTGTATCATGAAATAGAACATAAAGAAGGTTCAAAGATTCTTAATTCAGCAACAGATGCAGTCAAAGATTATTATGCGCTTCAATATATCCAACAATTAATAGCAACGAAGGATAAATTTGAAAAAATAGCTAACGTAACAAAATACCTCACCGCTGGAAAAGTGCTTGCTCAAATGGGTGCAATAGATCCTAAGCAAAAGATAAATGCAGAATGGAAGAAAATAATTGCAAACAAAAAGGAACAAAGCTTACAAGAAGAAGAAAAAATGCAATCTGAAGTTATAAGCAGATTAACGAGGTTGGGCATTGAAAATCCTGAAAATCAAGCAGCGCAACTTAATAAGTTTTTTCTCAATAAAACTGTTATGGTGACATCATTTAATTTTAATTTATTACAAGCAACAAACCATAAGTTTGTTAACTATTTTCATCGAGTTAAAGAATCCTATTATTCTGCTTCTGACACCTACTTTAACAACAGACTTACTGCTGAGCTTATCCACTATTCCGCAATAGACACTCGAGACTTACAAGCGTATGCGACAAATGCTGATGCTCATCCTTGTTATGCAACCTTACAAAATTATCCTGTACAATCCATTCAACGTTTTGGGAAAAATTTTGTTGTTTTGAATCCAAGATTACGCACCCATGCTACAGCTGCTTTTGGAGCTCCATTTAGTATAGTGCAGTCAAATCATACAGAATACAAACAACCTGTTAGTTTTGCTAAATCATCGTATTCTCTTATTTCTCAACTGCCCGATGAAAGATTATCATATTATTCAAAAGCATTAGCAGGCGATAACAAACCAGAAGACCATTTAACGCCGTTTCTTGAAGAAAAATCAAAATACATTGAAGTTCAGTTACCAACATTTACTTTAAATGATGTTGATCTCACTTATTTTTCTCTCGATGATAAAGTACCAGCGTTATCAGATATTTACTCATTAAAGCACAAATTGCCCGTTATTATTGGCAATAATCCTTTTGATTCAAAGGAATTTACTAAAGCATTTCAAGCCAATAAAATAGAGAATTTTCTATTACAAAAAACCTGTGAATATATTTATGAAGCAGCATTAATTGCTGGTGAAACCGATCGCGCACATCTCAAAATTAAATTCAAAAGAAATAAAATAAAATGTCATTTTAATATCACACAAAATGCAACCGAATTTCATCAAGCGCAAGCAGCAAAAATATTATATTTATTTGGCGTTAAAAATTATTTTGAAAAAGAATCCGCAATGGATTTAGATGCAACAACTATTAATTATTACTTACCGTTAGATGGTACAGAAAAGCAACTTGGGGGACTCGATGATCACGATGCTTATACTTACCATCACCGCTCATTGGGTCAGTTACTCAATCGTTTTCTAAAAAGTTTAATCTCTGTTTTACTAGTTTGTCGTCAAAATGAAACCCATTGGGAAAAATATCATACTCATTTACAAGCAACCATCAAAGGGTCAACAGAAGAATCTAATCAAACATGTGAACTCAAATTATTTGATCCGGACCATCCTTATACTATTGACGTACATTGGTCTTATGACAATTTAGTCATTGAAGTAAGCGAGGCTTCGTCAAAAAACTGGGTAATGAAATGCCTGGAAGATTTTTTAGGTAAAGAAAATATTGAGTCACACCAAAATAGAATTTTGGTTAAATTATCACTCGCTTCTATTCTACAAACTTTTAGAAAAAATTGGCATAGTTACAAAGCTGTTGCTCTCATCGAAGACAAAGAACAAAGCGGTGATTTAATACTCGCTTTAAGAAAAAGTAGCACAAAAATATTTGGTTATCAATTTAGCGGAGGACATAACAATGATCCGTTGGGATATGTAGACCTTGCTAAAGATATTGAATTTGGCAAGGTTAGAAACAATGCTGCAGCATTCAAGAAACATCTCAGATTATTCCATAAGCATGACTCAACAGCCACAGCTTATTATATTTTTCCGTACAGCGGCTTAGAAGAAGTCAAATTAGAAGAATCAGAATTCAAAACTGATACACTACAGCGTTTTTCACTTTGCAAACTTGGAAATTTGGAAGAAAAACAAATTGAATCGGTCGCAACACACTTTGATTTGACAGTGGCTGATTATCATAAAAATTTTGGCAACGCTTTACCTCTTACACCATACGATTCAATCATTACATATATTCAATTTTGTGAAAAAGAAATTGAAAAATTATTTGATAATAAAGTATCTGTTCATATTCAGAAAAATATGAATACTGTTATTTTTAATGACGTGAAATATTTACTTCCTGATAAGCAATTTGGAATAATTGATATAAATGGTGATGAATCAGAATTAACTAAAGTTATTTATTTTTTTAAAAAGAATTTGCAGGAATCCATCTTGCTTGTTGAAAAAGATAAAATATCCATATCCAATATCAATCCACATGCTATTTTATTTTTCGATCAAAAATTTTCTTATCGGTATCAATTAACAGAACTCGAATTAAAGGATCAAGTTGATTTTTTGAAATTAAGCCCAGAGGAATTTGAAGCAGCTGTTGTGAAATTATCACAAGAAAATCCAAAATTTGACTTTTTTAATGCGTTTGTTAGTCGTAGTGAAGAATTATTTGAAAAATTATTATCTTGTACACCTAGCAAATTACCCTGCTTCAATTTAAATGAAAAATCCTTTCTTCATTTACTCACTCTTGCTATTAAAGCACTCGCATATCATTGGATTGAATTTCTAATCACAGCACCAACCTCAATCATCATAGATAAAGTTGACAAAGATGAATTAACTAGTCTTATTCTAGCTGAAGTGTCTAATAGAAATCCCAACATTTTACAGGCAGCATTAGCTTCATCATTAATTTTCCATTTTGATTTATCGGCTAAGCTTATTGACTTTGTAGCAAAGAAATATTATCCAGCCATTCTTATGAAAGGCCCAAGAAATGATACCATTCTGTTCTGTTTTGCAGCTGTAACCCATCCTCAATTATTAAGCTATGCGCTCGATTTTATAAAAGCGGGTGTCGATGTTAATGCTCAGGATATTGAAGGCAATACTGCATTGCACTATTTAGCAGCAATTAATCGAAAACTTGCAATGTTATTTGTTGAAAAATGTAAGGCAGATACCACTATAAAAAATAATAAAGGTGAATTACCATTAACTCATAAAATTCCATTACATTCACAAAATGTTCCTGAGTTTAATAATGAAAAAAATATCACTGAATTCTTAAAATATTTAAAAGTTGATGATTTAATTTCTGTTGAGGAATTCAAAACTATTTTTGTTTCAAATGATGGAATTACACCTCTTTCCGAAGCTCTTGAGAAAAAGCAATCATTAGTGTTTCTAAACTTTATTTTAAAGGCAGAAAATATATTAAAGGATAAAAATATCCCTAAAGAATTTTTCCTATTTCGTGTATTACTTTTAGTCGTACATAGTCAATCTGATCCTGATGATTTTAAAATATTAAAATATGCGATTGAAAAAAATAATCCATGTGAGCTAATAAATCTTTTCCAATTATTAAAACCTGATGTCAATGTCAAAGATAAACAGGGCAATACGTTATTACACATTGCATGCAAGATGCCAGATTCTCACGCGATAGATTTATTATTGGAAAATAAAGCCGATGTTTATGCGCTTAATAATGATGGTTTTAGTACTTTTAGTTATGCCGCAAAAAACCATAACTGTAGAGGCTTACAAAGATTAATTGATTTTTCAAAGTCAAATCCACATCCAACTTTAACTCCTGACGACAAATTAATTGCGCAACTGACAAAAGAATCCGAAAGTTCTTCGAAATCAGAAATGCAGTTAGTTAAATTTGGTTTTTGGAGAACAGCTAGCTTAGAAAGTTTAATTAAGCCAGCTGAGCCAGATGTCAATGTCAGCCTTGTTCCTTAACTCGCAAGCAATGAGGATACTCTTCAGCGTAGATAGGATAGGAAAAGGTGTCTTCTTCACAAAAAAGATGTAGTGGGCTGCATGTTAATGAATTTTGTTCATTGTTTACGACCTCAAGCGCATGGATGTTCCGTCGAAATCATCTAATAAATTTCTTTTTAAACGACTGTCTTGATTCCAAATTAAATCATACAAAGATTCAACTAAATTTTGTAACTCCATGGCTGGGGTTACATTATTATTAGGATCAAAGATAAAAACAATTTCATTGCCATCTTGATCTGTCCATGAAGCTCTTTCTTCTTTTAAAATAGGAATGGGTTTACCATCTTTTTTAAATAATTCTATTGAAACATTATAAGAAAGCCAGTTTAAAAATTTAATCCATTCATCAACGCTTTCTACAGTTAAAAATCGCATGTAATTATGCTTAGAATTACAAACTGCAGTACGTAAACCATCTTCAGTCTCATCCATAGTACTTGATGCAGTATCCACAGGCACAAGTAATTTCTGGCCATGACGATGAGCATGACCATGGCCATGATGAGCATGCATATTAAAACCAAAAAATGCTGCGATATCACTTGCTCTGAGACCTCTATGTTGAAAGGAGATTTCATGTGGAGAATCGGTAGCTTCCAAAAGCGTGTCACGTGTGTGCACTTCATCTTTTAATTCATAAAACATTGTTTTTAGCGTAGTCAACTTTTTGCCAACAGCATGCAAACCTTTTTCTGTTATTTTTATTTCTTTCGTTTTATCTGATGCGCTTTCAACGGTTTGAAATGGTTGAATTAAAAACTGCTTTTCGTTTTCTTTTCCTTTGTTTAAAATCAATAAAATTTTCAAACTACGAACAAATTCAGTCTGACCCGGTGATCGAAAACAGATAGCAGATCCATTGTCAGACTTTTTTGTTACATCCATTTTGGATGGTGTAACAGTTTCAATTTTTCCATTCGCTTCTAATTTTTCCGCAATGATGGTGTTACCAAAGGTTTCTGAAGAATGTGAAGTCATCAAAACTTTAAGACGAGAATGGGTCGCATGTCCCCAACAATTCCCGCTATCTTTGCGTTCGGGTATAGGATGGTTGCGTATGGCTTCATCAGCTTCACTTTGTACTGGTTCTGACTGGGAAGCACGTAAATGTGGTGCAGGCAAAATATTTTTACGGCTACGGGTTTTTTTAGCACGGAAAAGAAATTGACGTTCGTTTTTACTTTCCTTAAGTATTTGCAGAATAGAGGTTGTTTGAGCTGAACGCTTGGAGATTACTGCCCTATCATCTTTTCGTTTTCTTTTGCCTAACATAAACACCCGCAAATAAAATCAATTAGAGTATATTGTAACAAATTTGATCAGTTTTGGCAAATAATCATATTTTTCATAAAGTTATAAGATCCTTATCCTATACTTTTCCCGAACAGAAATCTTGACGTACTAAAAATCTGACCTTTACTAGTACCTTTAATGCATTAATCACAAGACAAACAAAAAGTGCGCTTCCCAAGAGGCCGTGCTAGCAAAATTCTATATATTAAATAAAAGCCGGAGCAGATTAATTTAGTCCTGCGAAATAATAGATGGCAATAAAGTTAAATTAGCGATTCTCGAAGTCTTATTGAGCCAAATGGCTTTATTGGCTCTGCCAGTTCTTTTATTTTTTCTTTTAACTCATTCAACTCTTCATCTTGCATAAATATCTTGTCAAACCGATCTAATTCACTTATACGATATAATTGATCTTGTTCAATAAGATTCAGCATTAAATTTGTCACGCGGATTTTTTCTGATGACGAAGACTTAAAAAACCAGCTCAAAACTGAGTGATCTTCTTTTTCAACGAGTTCATTTTTGTATAGATTATTTTTTAGTTGCGCAATTAACTTGGCTTTTAAACAGAGTCGAAACATTTCTTGTGTTTTTGCATACGCACCAGCATCGATATTTTCTTTATCTTTCAATAATACATCAGCACCATAATCCAATAACAAGTAAGTCATATCGACAAATGTTTTTTTAATAGCGTAATGCAAAGCAGTATCACCATTCGCATCTTTCACATTGACATTAGCCCCTTTTTTTAACATCTGCACTGCTATCTCTTTTCTGTTAATTTTCACTGCAGATAAAAATGTCTGATCTAATAAAAATTGACGTAGTTCAGAAAAACAAGGCAATTCAGCAGGAAGCTCCCCTGCGCGTGATAATGCAAATAGATTTGCATCGTTTTCAACTAATATCTTAGCCGCATCGGATTTAATCTGTGTTGCTGCGTAGTGCAAAGGACTCCATTCACCTTTATCAGTTGCATTGATATCCGCTTTATGTTCGAGCAAACATTTAATGGCATCAACATGGCCATAGGCTACAGCTAGATGCAAAGGCCGAAATCCTTTAGAATGCTGAACTTCACAATTAGCTTTTAATTTAAATAATTCATCCATCAAATCAACATAACCCATTTCAACAGCTACATGCATGGCGGTGTAATCGTAAAAGCTCACATCATTAACCTGTGCCCCTTCATTTATGGCAAAATGAAAAGTATCTACATTATGTGACGTGACAGCACTTAGAAGCAGTGATTGCAAAAGCAAACTTTTCATTTCTGCTGTCTGGATATAACCATTCTGCGAAAATTTGAGAAAATCCTCTTTTGATAAAGAATAATTAGCAAGGAGCAACAAGACAGTTTTTGAATTATTAGACTTAATTTCTTGTATCAGTTGTGCTTGATTAGAAGAACTTATAGCGGTGATTTTTGCAGAACTTTTCATAAAACCTCATTTTAAATTAAATTTTATAAATAATTACATTATCCCGCCAAAAGCCATTCCTTAAAATATCTTAATCATTCTACACCTGCTCATGATTATTAGCTATTCTTCAATATAATACAAAAAAGATGCATATTTTTGCTTAATTTTAACACAATGATTCAGAAGCAATCATCTTAAAACGTTACGGAACGAATTATTTTCAGAAAATACACGTAAATTTTATCAGTTATTATCGAGAAACATTTTATCTAAATTCCATAAACTGATTAAATCCATATCTCATTATCAAAGATGCCAAGGATGAAATAAAATGGAACTATCTTGAATTGAATCAAAAACTAATTTACATTTTAACACTAACTTTTCAGTTTTTGAAAAAAACTGCTTTCTATCATCTATTATGCAAGGTCGCTTCTCAGATGACCATGAAAGTCCGAACAGTTACATACAATTGAAATCATTATATAAAAGGATTTGTTTAGATGAATCAAGAATTACTCCTAGAAGGTATTAGTAAAATTCCAATCAAAATGAATAATGACAATCGTGGATTACTCGCTGAAATATATCGTAAAGAATGGGCAATAGGCTGTGATACTTTGCAATGGAACGCTTTTTATAGTTGTCAAAATGCTTTTAGAGGAATGCGAGTACACGCAATTAGAACTGATTATGTCGTTCTTTTACGAGGGACCATGACCTTGTGTTTACATGATATTAGACACCAATCAAAAACCTTCAAAAAATCTTCATCATTTTTACTCAAAGAAGATACATTTCAAGGTATCCTAATTCCACCTGGAGTTGTTCATGGATTTTATTTTCATGAAAATTCTACACATTTAATTGGAGTTTCTCATTATCATGATCGAAATGATGAATTGGGTTGTCGTTGGGATAGTCCAAATATTCAAATTTCATTAGACATTTCTGATCCCATTTTATCAAATGAAGATGCGACATGGACGTCTTATGAAGATATGATTAAACAGTTTAATCAAAAAAAAGAAAAATTACTGCAAATTCCTTGTGAATTAGAAAATCAATAAAAATGAATAAATCTATAGGTTTAATTGGGTGTGGTCGCTGGGGGAAAAATATTCTCAGAGATCTCTGTCAATTAAATACAAAAGTAGCAGTTATTGATCCTTCAATTAGCGCGCAAACTGAAGCAATAAATATCGGTGCCTATTCGATTCATAATGATATTATGAAGGAAATGAATCAATTAGATGGTTTTATCATTTCTTCCCCTACCATCACTCATGCAGAAATCATAAAAAAATTAGTACATTTTAATAAACCTATTTTTGTGGAAAAACCATTAACCTGCAACATCAATACCGCTCGTGACTTAGAAAATATCTGTAAAGATAACATTTTCGTGATGGATAAATGGCGATATCATCCTGGCATACAAGAGCTAAGTTGTATAATTAATTCAGGTGAACTTGGTAATATTCAAGCAATTCAAACTTATCGATTGGGGTGGGGATGTTTTCATGATGATGTTGATTCACTTTGGATTTTATTACCGCATGATTTATCCATTGCGTTACATCTTTTAGGAAATTTATTTCCTGTAAAATCATTATCAACTTTAATTGAAGATGAACCTAGCCAAGGAATTTCTATTACTTTACAAGGAGAAAATACGCCAAAAATTATTATAGAAATGTCTATTCTACATCCCATAACTAAGCGCTCAGTTGTAGTAATTGGCGATCAAGGCAGTGCGCAATTGGGAAATGCTGATGATAACTTTGTAATTCTTTGCAAGAAAGACGTATCAGGTCAACCAAGCAAGGTGATCAAAAAAATCGAAACAAGCTCGATTAAGCCTTTATTTCTTGAACTACAAACATTTCTTCAATATTTACAAGGTGGTCCATCTCCGAAAAGCTCCTTAAAAGAAGGCATATTAATTGTGGAAAAAATTTCTGAAATAAGGCAACGATTAAATCTCAAATCCAAAAAAATTGCATCAACGTTGAATAATTGCAAGCAACCTATGTTTTAAAACTCGTAGCGGCCAAGTT
>JANWKO010000115.1 GCA_025451335.1 Gammaproteobacteria bacterium | reverse complement strand
TTTTTTTGGTAAATATAAATTTCCAGTTTGGCCGCAACTTGTTAAACCATTTATTAATCCGATGAGGATCGTGAGTAGTATAATTAATTTTTTCATATGCTTTTAATTTGTTGATAGTGTTCAATCAATCCCTGTGTAGAAGAATCATAAGATGAAAGAGAAGATTTTTTTGTGTTTTTTAAATCACTTAAAATACGCGGTAATAACTTTTTGCCTAATTCTACACCCCATTGATCAAAGGAATTGATATTCCAAATAGCTCCTTGGACAAAAATTTTGTGTTCATAAAGCGCAAGCAAAGAACCCAAACTATGTGGAGTAATTTTATTAAGAAATAAAATATTACTGGGACGATTGCCGGGTATCGATTTATGGGAAGCTAAGGTTTTGGCCTCTTCATCAGAATAGCCTTCTTCACATAATTCTGATAGAGCAGATTCATAAGATTTGCCTTGCAATAGAGCTTTGGCTTGGCTCAAACAGCTCGCGATTAATAAATCATGATGATCGTTTAATTCGTTATTGCTTTCAACCGCGATGAGAAAATCAACTGGAACAAAATGCTGTCCTTGATGTAATAATTGATGAAATGCATGTTGTCCATTACAGCCATGTTCACCCCAAATGATAGGACCGGTTGCGTAATCTATTATTTGTCCGAAATGAGTGGTTCGTTTACCGTTACTTTCCATATCTAATTGTTGTAAGTGGGCACGAAAATGATTTAATTGGTGAGTGTAAGGCACGATTGCATGACTTTTTGCATCAAAAAAATTGTTATACCAAATTCCAATCAACGCTAAAATAACAGGCATATTAGTTGAAAAGTCGGCTTGTTGGAAATGTTTGTCCATTTCAAAGGCGCCAGCAAGAAAATTAACAAATTGATCCATGCCAATCATAATCGCTAATGGCAGTCCGATGGCTGACCAAACAGAATAACGTCCCCCAACCCAATCCCATAACAGAAAAATCTGTTCATGAGGAATGCCAAACTCTAAAGCTTTATTTGGTTCAGAAGTAACAGCAACAAAATGTTGAAATAACCGATCACTGCCAACTATATCTTGTAGCCAGGCGCGAATCGTTTTTGCGTTTAGAATAGTTTCAAGAGTACTAAAAGATTTTGAAGAAACAATAAATAAAGTGGTTTCCGGATTAATTTTTTTTAGAATTTCATTAACATGTGCATCATCAATGGTTGAGATGAAATGACATTGTAATCTGTCTAGAGCAAAATCTTGTAACGCATGAGTAGCCATAAGTGGACCTAAATGCGATCCACCAATGCCAATGTTAACAATATCAGTAATAGGTTTGCCTGTTGCGCCTAACCATTGACTCTGACGAACCTGATCAGAAAATTTACGCATCTTTACCTGCTCAGCATGAATCTGGGGCATAATATTTTTATTATTTAAATAAATTGATTGCTGGCTTCTATCGCGGAGTGCAGTATGTAAAGCGGGACGCAGCTCAGTGGAGTTTAAATAGTGTCCACTAAATAAATTGGCGATTTTTTCGGAAAGGTGAGTAGCTTTGGCAAGGTTGCATAATAATTGTATTGTTTCTTGAGTGATACGGTTTTTAGAATAATCGAGAAGTAGGTCTCCGGCTTGCAATGAAAAATGCTTAAAACGCAAACAATCATTGGCAAACCAAGTTTGCATGTTTTGGGAGTTTATTATTTGATGATGCTTTTTTAATGCTTGCCATTCAGCAAGCTCAGTTAATTGTGTCATCTTAATTTTTATTAATAAATTAGGGCCTATTGAAAATTCGCTAGATCGAGACAGAAATCCTCGATTTTCGAGCATGATCCTGAGCCATAGATTACCTGATTTTGTATACAACGTCACTTATTTCTCCTTGACACCCAATCCCAGAAGATTAATATTTATGTGCTAGAAAAATAAGGAAATAAGATGGACATGGATGAAGTTATTATGAACTTGGAAGAAAGAATTCAATTTCTTGTTAAGCAATGTGAACAACTTCAATATACGAATAGTAAATTAAAACAAAATCAAGCAGAGTTAACTCGCGAACGAGATTCTTTATTAACAAAACAAAAAATCGCTATTAGTCAAATTGAATCGATGGTGTCTCGTTTAAAATCAATTGAGAATTTACAATGACAAAAAGCATCGTAACGACAACAATTGAAATCATGGGCAGGTTATATCATATTAATAGCCCTATTACAGCGATTGATTCGTTGCAACGATCTGCAAAATATGTAGATGAAAAAATGAAATCAATCCGTGATACTAAAATGGCATTGAGTGTGGATCGCATTGCGGTATTAGCTGCGCTCAATATTGCTAATGAATTATTTCTTTTGGAAAATCAAAATAATCAAGATAAAAAAATGATTCAAAATCGATTACGGGAATTACAAAACAAAGTGGAAGCAGCTTTAGCTGAACACTCGCAAATGGAGTTGTCGCCTGCAGAATAAAAATGAAATCAGAAGGCATCTGCGTGAGCAACGTCGCACAAGACCTGCTCCGGAACGTCGCGCAGCGTCACTAGCCGCAACAAAATTGCTGGTTGAAAATCCTATTTTTCGAGAATGCCAACATTTTGGATGTTATTTAGCAGTAGATGGAGAGTTTGATTGCGCGCCAATTATAGAAGCAATATGGTCAAATCAAAAAAATTGTTATTTGCCAGCATTATCATCAGTACAGGAAAGATTGTTAGAATTTCTTATTTATCGTCGAAATGACCCATTGATAGCAAATAGATATCAAATTTTAGAACCGGAAAAAAATACTCCAGCTATGCCGAATAAAAACTTAGACATAATTTTTTTGCCTTTAGTTGGATTTGATTTGCAAGGACACAGGCTCGGCATGGGAAGTGGCTATTATGACAAAACATTTGAGTTTATCTTAAAAAATCCAAAGGAAAAGCCACGTTTAATCGGCTTAGCTTTTGCAGATCAGCAGGTAGAAGAGCTGCCAAGTGATCCTTGGGATGTGCCGATTTCTGGTGTGTTGACAGAAAAAGATTTTTTAATTTTTAGGGACAACGGACAACGGGGTCAAGTCTTGACTGTTGACCCGCTAGCATAGGGGGTCAACTCCGGAGACCTGGGACACGGGTAGCTGGTCAACAGTCAAGACTTGACCCCCAGTATAAACGAATTTGTGCTTTTTCCAATGTGGCCAAGCCATCTGAAATTGCATCATCAACAATGGGCATAAAATTTTCAATCTTTTCTAATGTATCAATAATTTCAATAATCACTGGCAAATCAGTAGAAAGCTGGAGAATTTTTGCTGTATGGATATGGCTGTGTGCACCAAAACCTTCTATTCCGCGCAGGACTGTTGCTCCGGCCATTTTTTCTTGTTTTGCACGCCGCACGAGCCATTCATATAGAGGAATTCCTTCTTTTTTATCGCTTTCGCCGATAAAAATTCGTAATAAATAACCTTCTTCAGGTAATGTCGTCATAACACTTTACCTCAACCTAAATTCAAAAAAATCGAGAACACACAAAGCCAAACCAGACTGCACCCAATCCAACCAAAACTTGAATCAATACATTTGAAATAGCAAAAAACATTTGACCATCACGTAATAAACCAAAGGTGTCATAACCGAAAGAGGAGAATGTGGTAAAGCCACCTAAAACACCAATGAAAAGAAACGTACGTAACTCAGGTGTCAAAGCCTGTCGACTCTCAACTAATCCGCCTAAAAATCCAATGACTAGACATCCAATAATATTCACAATAGCAATGCCAATTGGAAAAATGGGATAGGCTAATAAACGATAAATAGCTCCGCTGAGCAAGTAGCGCAATATTGCGCCTATAAAGCCACCAACACCGACGAGCACGACATTTATCATATCAATTTAAGCCTATATTAAGCCTCACTCACTATCCAATTACATAATTCACGTATCGCAATAAAAAAGGTTGAGTAATCAACCGGTGTGACATCGACGAGCATGCCTAAAATTCTTTCCCAGCGTTGAATAGCATGCAAATTTTTCTTGCCCCAGTTATCGATAAGTATCTGCGTGTTTTTTTGCTTGAGGTTAGTTTCGATGATCACGAATGTTAAGAGTTTTTGCAAAATATCTAATTCATCGCGCAGAGTGAGTCGTGCAAGGGTAATCCAATGTCCTTCACGATGATCAGAAGCAATTTGATCACGGAACCAAACTAAGTTGAATCGGCCGCCAACTTCAAAATAAACTTTTGCAGTATGTATTAAATCAAAATTATGTTCAGTTGCGACTTCAATAATGTTCAGGGATGTATAAATAGCACGTATAATAGCAAATCGATTTGCAACTTCTTTCGGAATGCCAAGAGAAGTAAAACGATCTTTTAAGGATTCTAGATAGGTTTTAGTCACGCCTAGCATAAGATTTGGAATAATTTCTTCGAGCAACTTAATACGTGTAGAATAATGGTCAATGATTTGATTCAAGTCGCCTTTCAAGCGATAACCACGTAAAAACCACCGAGTTGCAAGATTAATAAGAGTGCGAATGTGATGCATTAATTCAAATTGCATTTCAATGGGAATTTTGACTTCTAATGAGTCCATCAATTTTTCCAAATCTCGCGTTCCAAAAATACGTGATGCTACCGCGTAGGCGCGAACAATGTCACCGACATTTGCACCCGTTTCCAGTTGAATACGGTAAACAAAGGTTATTCCCATCATGTTTACAATGCGATTGCTTAATTGAGTTGCAATAATTTCACGACGCAGAGGGTGTTCAAGTAAAGCTTTTTGATAAGATTTGCAAATTTTAGCAGGAAAAGGCTTGGTTAAAACACGACTTAAAAAAGGATCTTCGGGTGCATCTGATTTTAATAATTCATTTTTGACATGAATTTTTGTATAAGCTAGCAAGACAGCCAATTCTGGGCTCAGAAGACCTTTTCCAGCCGTTTTACGTTCCACAATGATTCTGTCATCAGGTAAAAATTCGACTTCACGATCGATAACTCCAGAGGTTTCTAATTCTTTTAGATACGCTTGATATAAACCTGCAAGTTTAGGGGCATGATCAGTTACAATCGCCATTGTTTTTGCTTGATTGTAATTATCCCGCAATACTAAATCAGAAACATCTTGTGTCATGCTTGCCAGCAAAGTATTACGTTTTTTTTCTGTTAAATTGCCTCTCATGACTTCTTTGTTTAATAAAATTTTTATATTGACTTCATGATCGGAGCAATCCACCCCGGCCGAATTATCTATAGAATCAGTATTGATTAATCCGCCGGTTAAAGCGTATTCCACTCGACCAAGTTGAGTGAAACCTAAATTGCCTCCTTCACCGACAACTCGGCATCGTAATTCGTCACCATTAATACGACAATACTCATTTGTTTTATCGCCCACATCACTCTGTGATTCATGACGAGCTTTTACATATGTTCCTATGCCGCCATTAAACAATAAATCAACGGGTGCTTTGAGAATAGCGCGAATTAAATCATTTGGTGGAAGAGAGCTTTCTTCAATTCCTAAAACTTGTTTGACCTCAGTCGAAATGGGTATGGATTTCATGGCGCGTGAAAATACGCCGCCACCTTTGGAAATTAATTTTTGGTTGTAATCTTCCCACGATGACATGGGCAGGTTGAATAATCGTGATCGTTCAGCAAATGATTTTTTTGCATCAGGGTTAGGATCAAGAAAAATATGTCGGTGATCGAAAGCTGCTAATAACTTAATTTTATCAGTATATAACATCCCATTACCAAACACGTCGCCACTCATGTCTCCGATACCAACTACGGTAAATGGATCAGTGAAGACATTGGTGTTCAATTTGCGAAAATGTCTTTTAACTGATTCCCAAGCTCCGCGTGCCGTAATGCCCATTTTTTTATGATCGTAACCAGCTGAACCCCCTGAAGCAAAAGCATCGCCGAGCCAAAAATCATATTCCTTCGAAATGCTATTAGCAATATCAGAAAATGTTGCTGTCCCTTTATCTGCAGCTACTACAAGATAAGGATCATCATCATCGTAGCAAACAACCTGAGAAGGCTTAATGATTTTATCTTTTTTTAGATTATCCGTAATATCTAATAACCCATGCATAAAAGCTTTATAGCAATCTACTACTTCCGTCTGAATCATTTCACGTGTTGCGTGAGACGGTAAAGCTTTTAAAACAAAGCCGCCTTTAGCGCCTGAGGGAACGATAATCGCATTTTTGACTTTTTGCGCTTTCATTAATCCTAAAATTTCAGTACGAAAATCTTCTCGACGATCTGACCAACGAATTCCTCCGCGTGCAACTTTTGCGGAGCGTAAGTGAATTGCTTCAAAGCGAGGTGAGTAAACAAATACTTCATAAAGTGGATGAGGTAAAGGTAGATCAGGAATGTCTTTAGAAAATAATTTTAAAGACAAGTAACTTTTAGTCTGATCGTCTTGGGTTTTTTGAAAATAATTTGTTCGTAACGTAGCTTTGATCAGTAACCAAAGATTACGTAGAATGCGATCTTCATCTAAACTAGTGACCTTTTCTAAATTACGAAATAATTCACTATCGAGTTCAGCAAGATGCTTTGCACTGTTTTTTTGGCGAGGGTCAAATTTTGTTTTAAATAAAGAAATTAATAATTTGGTAATTTCGGGGTAATTTGCTACGGTACGTTCGATATAAGCTTGACTAAATCGAAAACCAATTTGATGTAAATATTTCGCGTAAGCACGCAAAATGATTATGTCATTCCAAGCTAAATTAGCGCCAATCGTTAATTTATTAAAACCATCATTTTCACATTCACCACAATTAATTTTGATCAAAGATTCGCGAAAAATGTCTTTTATCTCAGAAATATTAATTTCTATTGGTTTGGCATAAGACACGCTGAAATCACTAATCCATATGGTTGTTTTGTCTTCAAAATTAATTCGATAAGGACGTTCACTGTATGTACGTAGATCCAGGTTTTCTAATATAGGTAAAATATCGGAAAGAGGAATAGGTTTCTGATATTGAATGAGTTTTACATAAAGTCTTTTTTCTTCTTGGCGCTTTTGTTCATACAAATTAATTTCCAGCGTTTTATTAACAGATAGTTGCTCAATTAAAACAATATCAAGAACAGCCTCTGAAGGAGAAAAATCGTGTTGATAAACGGATGGGAAAGCAGGGGAATATTTTTTGCTGAGTTCGGCACCTTTTTTTTTCCCAAATTGCTGAATAAGCTTTATTTGCAACTCTTCATTCCAATTGCGAGTCATGGGGATGCGTCCTTTTCATACCTTATATATAGTATTCTCTTAAAATGTAATGGTGTCAATCAAAGAGATCAAAAAAAATCCACAACCATTCTGAGAATGCATTTTTAGCGCAGATTTTAAGAGGTTTCTTCGTATTAGAATAGATGCCCATATCTGTTTCAATATGTACAGTTAAGGCTTTGTTCTGAACCACATTAGATTCGTATCTAATTCGCCATTTGGTTTCTTATCCCAATCTTAAGCCAGGGAAAAATATCATTTTTTTCATGCGTGATTTGTATGATAAATTAGTTGATACATTTGTCAGGAGCAGATTAACATGCCGTTGAAAGCAGAAGGTATAAAAAATTATCGTGAGAGTGGTGATGAAAAGTTATATAAAGAAATAAAAACACAAGTTTTAAATGCAAAAACTAAACAAGAAGCTAAAACAAATTTGCATTTAATTAGACAGGAATTGCAAGATATTCATGATTTAAAATCTGTCGAACAATCATTACTCCTTATGCCTGCGGGAGCGTTGGTTAAATATTTGTTTTTTTGGTTGCTTCAAACTACAGTTCCTCCTTTAGTGACTACCTTGATGTCAGCATTACCAACAATAAGTGTGAGTATTGGATTTTTTCGCGCACCCGTTTTAAAAGCAACGTTAAACGGTCGATTAAATAAATTGGTTGAATTAGAAGATATCGCTGAAATGAGGGTTAATGCTCTAGAAGAGAATAGAATGAGGCAAGATTTGATTGCAGAGGATACATTTTTTCGACCTAAAGTTGCCACTATTTAAACTTAAAATTTAAACTAAATTCAGCACTTGAATCTAACAAAGAATGCGACGGATCCAGATGCCGAATTTAGGTTAAAGGTCTTTTTAAATAAGTCGTCGCCGACAGTTTGCTCCTAAATGCTGTGCCCCTTCTACGCCTATTTTCGTCACGCCACCGCCGGCAAAGAGACCTGCTGCTAAATAACCTGTTCCTGCTGTTAGTGCACCACCTGCCACGATACCACCAAGCACTGCTGCATTACCTAACGTCACATTTTTAGCGATGCGTTCTCGAAAGCTAACTTTCGACCATTCTGCATTTAAAGCTTCGTAATCATTATCGCCTTTATAAGGAAGAGCTGTAATTCTCTTTTTAGCTTGCTCTCTTAATTCGCTTGAACCTGCATCAGGAATTTTATGTAAGGTCATTAAAAAAGGCCTTACGAACTGGAACGCCTGAATGTCTCCATGTTCGGCAATAGAAAGAGAGGCAATGATAATTTTGTCCATCAAGGGAAATGTTTTTATTGAATTTAATAAATCTTCATTAGCATACAATTGATATAGGTAATCAGCTGATTCGTAGTCATTATGTTTATTAGTACTAAGATGCATAACATCCGAACGCAGATCGACAGGGATGGATTTTCCAAAGCGACTAAAAAGATAAATGATAAATTTTGGAATTTCTTCATGTAAGTCTGGCTTTTCTAAGATGTCGAGTAAATCCAATATCAACTCTCGACTAACTGGTTCCGGGATACAAGAAGCTAATCTACCTAAATAACCAGTCGCATTTGCCAACATAGCTTTAATAGCTTTGGATTGCTCTTCTGGACTAGTAAAATGTTCTAGCGCAACCACGCGAATCATAGAATTAAGTACCACTATCATATCCTTCCAGAGGTTTAAAGGAACCTTTGGATTTAATTCAGCTAATCTAGTTTTAAGTAGTTTGATTCTTTCTACGGATAATTTAGGATTCGCAAGCTCAGATACTATTTTGTTAAATTCTTCTTCAACTTCAGATGATTTATTTGTTGCTTTTAAATCAGGAGTTATTTTTAAGGATTTCAGCATACTTGCTGTTTTCAAATCAGATATTTTTGCTTCGACCCTAGCAGCTTTAGCGTGTTCGACATTATTCACTAAAATAGCAAAATGCATAACATCAGTGTATCCAATATAAGTCGTCCGATATTGAATGGAGATGACTTTTGTGTCTTTTAAAAAAATATTATAGTTGTCTTTGCCGCGATCAGAGTTATGTTCAACTTTTAGATGTTCAGGTACGGTTAGAAAGTAATAATTACCTTGCAAATCAATTTTATTTAAATCAAATCCAAGTTCTGACAGTAAAGCTGCATCATTATCATTAGGTTTATTTTTGCCATAGGGTATTTTCATTTTAGTCTCCTCTTATCGGGGTCAAGTCTTGATCCCTTGTTATAAATTAACAGCAATTATTAATGCCATGTTCTGTGCTTGGGCGCGAATGCATTTCAAACGTAATTTGTTTGTTTTTGAATGCACGCCAACATGAAATTATTCCAAAACAAAGAACACATACAACCACAAACATAAAAATTAAAGTTAACGTAGCATTGACATAATCGTTAAAAATAATTTGCATCATTTGTTGGAAATCGGTTGCAGGAGGTAAAATTTTTCCTGCTTTTTCTGCTGCTTGAAAATTTGATGCATGTGCAAGAAAGCCTATTCTTGGATTATCAGAAAATACTTTTTGCCATCCGGCTGTTACAGTGCAAACGATTAACCAAGCGGTAGGAATTAAAGTCACCCAAGCATAACGTTCGCGTTTCATTTTGAATAACACAACGGTGCAAAGGATTAATGCAATGCCGGCTAACATTTGATTGGAAATTCCAAATAAAGGCCACAATGTATTAATTCCACCGAATGGATCGGTCACGCCTTGATAGAGGAAGTACCCCCAAGCGCCAACACATATCGATGTCGCAAGAATATTGCCTATCCAGGATTCTGTTTTTTTGAGGGCGGGAACAAATGTACCCATCAAATCTTGTAGCATAAATCGACCTGCGCGAGTGCCTGAATCCACAGCAGTTAAAATAAACAAAGCTTCAAATACAATCGCGAAGTGATACCAAAAAGCTAACATGGCTTGATTGGTGAAAAGTTGAGAAAAAATACCAGCAATTCCAATAGCGAGTGTGGGAGCCCCGCCAATTCGAGACAAAATAGTTGTTTCACCGATGGTGCTGGCGGTTTCTGTTAACATGTTAGGTGTTAAAGTAAATCCCCAATGTGAAATAGTTTGTGCCGCACTTTCTACTGAATTGCCAATAAAAATAGCTGGGCTATTTATTGCAAAATAAACACCTGGCTCTAAACAAGATGCAGCAATGAGTGCCATCATTGCGACAAATCCCTCCATTAACATGCCACCATAACCAACAAGTCGCGCATCCGTTTCATTGGCTAACATTTTTGGTGTTGTACCTGACGAAATTAATGAATGAAATCCAGACACCGCCCCGCATGCAATGGTGATAAATAAAAAGGGGAATAATTTTCCAGCCCAAACAGGGCCTGTGCCATCGATGTAACGAGTGAAGTCAGGCATTTTAATTTCAGGTGCGACCAATAAAATAGCCAAAGCTAAAGCAATAAGTGTGCCGATTTTGAGATAGGTGGAAAGATATCCGCGAGGTGAAAGCAATAACCAAACAGGAAGAACGGAAGCACAAAATCCATAACCCATTAACATCAAAATCAATGGTTTGCCTTCAAAAGTAAAGAGCGGTCCTAGAGTGGGGTGAAATGCCACATATTTTCCAGCAACAACAGCAGCAATCAATAAAATAAAACCAACAATAGAAATTTCGCCGATTTTACCGGGACGAATGTAACGAAGATAAATTCCCATGAGTATGCCAATCGGAATCGTTGCTGCAACGGTAAATAAACTCCAAGGACTATTTATTAACGCTTTCACTACAATCAATGCAAGAGCAGATAAAATAATTATCATAATCATGAACGTGCTGAACAAGGCTAAGATACCGGGAATGAAACCTAATTCATTTTTAACGAGCTCACCTAGGGAGCGTCCATCATTGCGCATAGAAATAAATAGAATTATAAAATCTTGGACTGCACCCGCTATCACAACACCAATTAAAATCCACAGCATACCTGGTAAGTAACCCATTTGTGCGGCAAGTACAGGTCCAATTAATGGTCCTGCTCCGGCAATAGCAGCAAAGTGATGTCCAAATAAAATGTAACGATTAGTTGGGACATAATCCAATCCATCGTTAAAGCGAACAGCTGGAGTAATAGTGTTGGGATTGAGAGATAATACGCGATTAGCGATGAATAAACTGTAATAACGATAACTTATAGTTAACACTAACACAGAGGCAATAACTAACCAAATAGCATTAATGGTTTCACCGTGGTGCAGGGCAATTGCGCCAAAAGTGATCGCGCCGATAAGTATCACGCACAACCAGGTAGCCCATGTTATAATTTTTTTCATATGTGATTGAATGCTCCTTTATAGGTTCGCTAACTTGAAATGTTTTTATTATTTCGTCAAGAAAAATATGCGGGTTACATCAATTAGTTATTTAGGTCGGGTAAAGTAGGTTTTTTAAATCTGATGCAAAATACTTTTATCAGAATAATGTCGTAAATTACGTGTCGCTATTTTATGTTTGTTGACTTTTGCAGTTGCCCAAATCAAACAATCAATGGATGTGAACGTCATTCCCTGTTTGCGGTATGGTTGATAACACGTGCTGGCTTGCTGAGTGATTTCTAAAGTTAAGGGAGCTATACGGTAAACTAATAGTTATCCACAATTTCTGTGGATAACTTTGTGTTTAACTATCTAAAAACCTGGGGGAAGTGATAAAAGTAGGCGTATTCACGGAATGGTCAATTTTTGTCGTTCAATAAAAAATTTTTAAATATCAATGAGTTATAAAAGACAGCCGTCATTTTTAGCTTGAAATCGAAGATTTTTTCAGAAAAAACATGAAAAAATCTAATCTGTGCAAAATTCTCGAGTTTCCAAAGGCAGTTTTGCAGGGGCACCAGGTTGTTCACAAACTAACTTCGGAACCAAGTAGCCGGACAATCGTTGTGCCATTCCCCAATGAAGCTTGCGAGCGAGCTCAAGATTGAGATCAAAAT
>JANWKO010000114.1 GCA_025451335.1 Gammaproteobacteria bacterium | reverse complement strand
CAGTCCCTGTCGATGTATGGGCTGATTTTTCATTTACTTTTTGTAATAGCTCTGAATAATCATGATTAGCCACACCTACAAACAAACCGGTTCTTATTTTTGCCAATGCTTCTGGTGTGTAGGCTGCATCTTCGATTGTTTTCCAGACGATTTGTAAAAATAATCGTTGCTGCGGATCCATTAGTTCAGCTTCACGAGGTGAGATATTGAAAAAAGCAGAATCAAATTGATCAATTCCATCAATAAATCCACCCCATTTTATCGAAGGCTTATCATCAAATGGATATGTTTTCCAATCCCAACGATTTAATGGAACTTCTCGTATGACATCTTTACTTGTTAGCAAATTATTCCAGAACTCATCTAAATTTGCAGCTCCAGGGAAAATTCCGCTCATGCCGATAACTGCAATATCAGCATTCAGCCTCTGAGCAGCGATAGTTTTCATTTTAGAGTGTACTCGTTTCAAAGATGGAGCAGCAAACTGCGGCTCGATTTGAACAATAAAATCATTTTTATTAATTGAAGATGCATAATGCTTCTCAAACTGATCTGTATGTTCTGCCAATAAATATTGGCAAAAGCTATTTAACGAAAAATGCTCAAATAAGATAGCAGGTGTAATATTTAATTGATAATACTGATTGACTCTATTGGTAAGTGAAGTAACCGCCATGGAATCCATCCCATATTCGCTTACATCTTGATCAATATCTAGATCGCTGACTTTAAGCTTCAACAAATCAGATACCATTAAAAGAAGTTGCTGGTGTATTTTTTCTAGCAAAACGTTTTTTTGCTCATTGTTTAAAACAATGGTTTGTTTCATTGGCAAATGACTGCTTGTACGTCCTATTGCTGCATTCAATTTTAAAGCATTTCCGTATAATGCAATTTCTTGAAAATGTGATGAAAGAAGACAATTTTCCAAAATAGCAAGTCCTTGTTGCGTCTTCAGAGGCTTAACCCCTAAATTCTGTTCCATCCATTTCAGGGATTCATTATTAATTTGCATGCCGCCTTCTGTCCACAAAGGCCAGTTAAGTGAAAGGGTTTTACCAAAGCGTAAGCCTGCTTTTTGTTGGTTACTGCGCCACTCTGCAAATCCATCTAGCCAGCCATTAGCGAATGCATAATCACTTTGGCCAATATTACCGAATATAGCCGCAATTGACGAAAAAAGAATAAAAAAATCTAATTTATCATTCTGTGTCAATTCATCTACATGAATTGCACCTGTTATCTTGGGATGTAAAACTGCTGAAATTTCTTCAGAATTTTTCTTAATGATAAAGGCATCTTGTATGACACCAGCACTGTGAATAATACCATTGATTTTTCCAAAACGATTTCGCGTTGATTTTAATATACGATCTACATCATCTTTAATAGCAACATCACCACGTTCATAGATGACTTCTGAACCAAAAGTTACAATTTCTTTTATCTTTTTTCTTTGCTCTGCTTTTAACTCTGATCGTCCAATTAAAACTAATCTCGCTCGATAGTGTTTTGCCAAGTGTTCTGCAACAATTAATCCCAATCCACCTGCTCCACCCGTGATAACATAAATACCATGTTCACGAAAAACAGACTGTCCTTTGGTTGGCGCATCGATTTGTTGATATAACTTGCTATAAAGTTGATTATGATCATAGCGAATTTCGATTTGATCTTGAGTGATGGCATTTACTATTTGCACTCCAAGTTCTTTTTTATTGTGCTTTTCTAAACCTAAAACCCGTCCGCGGATAAGAGGCGCTTCTTGTGCTACTGTTTTCCAAAAAGCTGCCAAACCAGTTACTGACAAGGAACTTTGTTTATCATCTACCCAATAATAAGAAACGCAATCCAAGCTAGTCTTAATATTAGCTTTTAATAAAGTTTGTACTATTGTAAAGAGACTATTAAACCCTCCTTCAACAGAAGAATAAGGACCAAAGACAATATAACGAGGTAATTGTTTGTCTTTTATTAATATTTCAATTTTTGCTTTTACATCTGAATAAGACACATAATTCACTTGTTCAAATATCGATTGAAAAGCAGTTTTGAACTTATCTGAATTGATTTTTTCATTTATTACTAAAACAGAACTAAATTCGAGTTTCATCTGTTTTATGTCTTTCTCAGGAAGCTTTGTCCAAATAGGTTGAAAGTACTTAATACTTTGATTATGTTCTTCATTTTGAATAGGTCTTACATTAAATCCATCAATATAAACAAGGACCTTGCCATCTTTATCGCATAACTGAATATTAAACTGTTTTTCATCTTGTAATTGTTGAACATAAACATAAATATCAGATTGCAATGCATCGATAATATCTAAACGATCAATACTGAAGGGCAAATATAAAATATTATTATTACGATTGAGAAAAAAACCTATTGCCGATTGTAAAGCACCATCCAATAGACTTGGATGCAACACCCAGTTTTCTAGGGACAAACCATTTGGTAAATGCAATTTTGTAAGTGCCTCTTTCACCCCATACCAAAATGATTGGATTGTTTGAAAAGTTTGCCCATATTGTAATCCTTGTTGAGCAAACGCCTGATATATTTCTTCGGTTAAAAGCTGTCTCTTTTGACATCTAGCCTGAATTGATCTTATATCGAGCGTGGGATAGTAACGATCCACTTCAGTTATATAATTAATTTTACCCTGTGCATGGAGATTTGACTCGTCAGCTTCAATCCCCACTTCAAATTCAATTCCTTGTTCAGATTGATACAAATGGGTATTTACTTTTAGAGAAGCTTTATTTTCAACTATTATAGGTTTAACCCATGTAATTTGCGATAAACTAATTATTTTTTGGTTCGGCATCGCAATTGCACCTGCTGCTCTTGCCATTTCCAAATAAGCAACCCCGGGCATTACTGCTACAGATTGAACTTTATGGTCCCTCAGGTAAAAATCATGTAAATGTAATTTAGTACTGAAGCAAAAATCATCTAAAGTAGATACGTTAGAATCCAGTAATGGATGTAATTTATTTATATGAATATCAATTTCTTTTTCTTGGCTTGGAATCCAATAACTTTCACGAGCAAAAGGATAGGTTGGAAGAGACAATCTTCTTTTGGATTTCGTAGGAAAAAGGTGCCAATCCAGATCATACCCCTCAACATAAAATTGAGCTAAATTTAAAAGTTTATTTTTGTAATTAGCCGGAGATATTTTATTATCTTCAATTTCTTTCACAATTCTATTGAATATTTGTGAAAAATCCGAATCATGTTTCTGATCTAATTTAACATTTTTATACATGACAATATTTTCAGATAATGCATGTTGTTGAATTTGCTGCAAACTTTCTATCAATTCTTTAAGCGAGCTAGAAATCAATGCACATCGAAAATTAAAATGAGCTCTTCCATTATTTAATGTGTAACTTAGAGCTTCAAGAAAGCAACTTTCATTCTGTTTGGAAAATAAAGACATAGAGGATGGCATATCTTTCAAGAATATTTCTAAATCAGATACGCGTTGGTACAACCCTTTTTCGGATTTTGCTGATAGCGTAAATATAAAAAAAGGATTAGGGCAACAATCTGTTATTTCATTATCAGGGGCTTCTTCAACAAGAATGTGCGCATTAGTTCCACTGAAACCAAATGAACTAACACTGGCTCGTCTAATTTGATTTTCTTCAATATTCCATGGAATGCATTGATCAGGAACGTGTATCTGATTTAATTCAATATGTGGATTTAGCTTTTTGAAATGTAAATTTGCTGGTATTTCTTTTTGTTGCAACGATAAAATCACTTTTATTAAACCAGCGATACCTGCTACAGATTCCGTATGGCCTATATTAGTTTTAACGGAACCAATTGTAATACCTTTTCCATAAACTTCAGAAATTGCTGTAACTTCGATGGGATCACCCAATACAGTTCCTGTACCATGCGCTTCAATATATGAAACAGACTCAGGTGAAATATTTGCTGTGGAAAGAGTGTCTTTTAATAAATTTACCTGAGCACTTACATTGGGCGCAGTAAGTCCATTGCTAGCCCCATCTTGATTAATTGCCGAACCTCTAAGAACAGCTAAAATTGTGTCTTGATCGCGTATCGCTTCTGATAACCTTTTTAACACAATCACAGCACAGCCTTCACTTCTTACATAACCATTTGCAGATGCATCAAAAGTTTTGCATCGTCCATCTGGTGATAACATACCAGCTTTACCGAATGCCATACTAAGTTCAGGCGAAAGAATTAAATTAACCCCACCTGATAATGCTAAATCACTTTCTCCGTTCCGTAAGCTGTTTATTGCTAAATGAAGAGCAACAAGTGATGAAGAACAAGCTGTATTAACCACTAAAGAGGGACCATTTAATCCAAAAAAATAAGATATTCGACCTGCAAGTATCGAATTTGAATTTCCTGTACTATAATAAGGATCAATATTAATTAAATCCTGGTTTTTATTTAATAGTTTTTCATAATCATGAGAAAATTCCCCTATATAAACCCCTGTTTTAGTTCCTTTCAGTTTATCTGGATCAATGCCAGCATGTTCGAGTGCCTCCCAAGTAACTTCTAGAAGAAGGCGTTGTTGTGGATCCATCAACCCAGCTTCATGGGGTGAGATTTGAAAAAACTCAGCATCAAACTGCTCTATATCATCAATAAAACCACCATACTGAATTAACTTATTTCCAGTCTGTTTCCAACGACTTTCAGGCACCTCGCTAATTGCATCTTTGCCGCTTTTTAATAATTTCCAAAAATCATTGGGATTTTTTACGCCTCCTGGAAAACGACATCCTATGCCTATAACGGAGATTAAATCATCTTTGGTCTGGTTTGTATTTTCATTTTTTATTTTTTCATAGGAATGTTCTTGTTTATTTGAGTATTGATTAAAATAGTCAATAATAGCTTTCGGTGTATTATATTGAAAAAAGAACGTTGCCTCTAACTTTGTTGATAATTTTTGACTGAGAATTAATCTTAATTCGAGTAATCCTCACGAATCAATGCCCATTTCTCTTAATGGTCGTTGTTTAGAATAATGTTTCTTATTTTGTTTTGGAAGTAAGCTTTGTATACATGAGCTTATAATATCACTAATATTTTTATGAATATTAGGATCAAATACACTTTTTAATGCAGGGGATCTATCATTAAGATTTTTTGCAAGGTCATATTCAATTAATATTCCCGCACCTTGATTTTCATAATCATGAGGGCGATAGTTGGGTATAATTTTAATTATTTTAGCACCGTGACTGGTATGAAAACGTAAAATTGGGTCGATGCCTTTAGAGCTTTCTTGATGCCTTCGAATATATTCTTGCAACGTGATTTTTGAACCGGCAGAAAAGTTTTTGCACCTCGTCACACAAACTAACTTTTCAACTCCTTCCATAAATGAAGACCATTGCAAAACAAATTGTAATAATTGTTCACCAATTCCTCTATCCTGCATATCAGGAAGAATATTAATACCAATTAATTGCAAATATTTGCCGTTAGAGTCATAAAGTCGAGATACGTTTTTAAATGTGATGTTATTAGACAAGTTATCATAGTCGGAAATTCTCTGAGTATATATCACACCTACTATGCGATTTTTAATTTTAACAACTAACTGTCCTTGAGGATATTGCTTAATCCTACAGATAAGTTCATCACGTGTTAAACGCAATAAACTAATCCAACACTTCTTCTCTATAAAGAGAAGTCTCGGAATATCTTTCAATTTGGCAGCATGTATCGAATAAGATCGTTTTTCGCAGTTTTTTTCAGAAAAGTCTTCCATGGGAGTACTGAAATTGTCACTCTCAATTTTTATAAATAAGCCTTTCTTAACTGCTGCTAACAACAATTTATCTTTCGAAGGTAGTCTTTCAATAGAGTTTTTCAAATGACGTGTAGAACTTTCCATGTCTTCACCTATTCCAAAATAGTGAGAAGCTATAGTATAGCAACAATCTTTATAGTTTCATAAACAATATTATTCATAACACTGTGTAAACAAAGGAAAATTTTGAAAAGAAAAATTAAAATTGCTAGTGTATAAATCAGAAATTTGTTTTGATTACATTAATGAATTCATTGTTATTTAAACTATCCTTAAAATAACCGTCTTGATTAAAATATGGTCAATCATAGAAACTCGTGTCCTGTCTTGCTCAAATTGAAATTTCATATATGGCTTATGAAAAACTTTATAGCAAAAAAAATTGAGCTCAGTTATTCTAATTTAAATGGTTATAGGATAAATGAGATGTTTAATAATAGCTATTTTGAATCACATCATCAAACCTATATAAAAGATGATCTGAGGAAAAAATCTAATGATCCTGATATCGCTAATTTCTTAATTTTGACCATTAAAATACTTCTTGGCTATTCTGATTCAGATAATCTTGATATAAATCAATCTTTACTATCTCTTGGGATTGATTCACTGTTAATGATCGAGCTATTTGATAAAATACACATTAAATATAATATAAAATTATTGCCTGAAAATATTAACGAAAATTTAACCATAAAAGGACTAGCTAAAATTATTGCAGTACAACGTAGTAACATCCCTAAGATTAAAAAAATTTGGTTTTGTTTCTTATCCATATTTTATTTTGTTTATCATTCGATGATCATAGTATTTTATTCAAATCTTCCTAACAAAAAAAAAGACATACCGATTCAGATGGATATACTAGCTAAAAAATTATTAAAAGTTGTTAAAGCTAGTTATAAGATTCACGATTTATTTTGTTTCCAGCTCAATCCAAATAAACCATTAATAATCATGTCCAATCATTCAAGTTTATATGATGCCGTTTTAATTACGTTAGTTTTTAAAATACCACTGCTTTATATTGGACGTAGAAATTTAACTAAAATTCCTCTTATTGGAAAAGCTTTTCAGGCCATGGGAATGATTCCAATCGATAGAAAAAGAATAGCACAATCCAAACTTGATTATGACGCAATTAAAAATCAAATCCAGAATGGCAAAGTATTGTGGATTTGCCCGGAAGGCATGAGGACACGAACAAGTGAAATAATGCCTTTTGAAATAGCTGCTTTTCGTTTAGCAAGAGAAATTAAAGCTGATATCCTTCCGGTTGCAATAGATGGTACTTATGATATTCTTCCAGCACATACAATTGATTTTAATGAAAACTGTCATGTTGATGTTTATATTGGAAAACTGATTAATGCATGTGAATATAATGCAATTAATCAAATGGAATTAATAAATTTAATTACTGAATTTTTCAGAAAAAATCTAGGTGAATTAAAAAAAAATGAACAGTCAATAATTCGCTATAATATTTGGAAAAAATAAATTTTTTATTTTTTATTGTTTTCTCTGCATTAATTTGTATTATCAGTCTTACATTCGCCTTTCGCTACTGCTTTGTAAACAATAAATGTCGAGATAATCAGTAATAAATGATAAACATCGTTATCATATCGATAAGCGGGCGCTATTTCATGACCTGCTATGTGATTTTCTATAAATCTTGCTACGATCCATATTATATTTGAGAAAATAACCATAATGAAACCTAATCGTAGCATTGATTTTGAATAATAAGCCACAAATAAAGACCCGATGAGTAGGGGGCTTGCAACATAAATAAAACCCCCATTATGAATAATATATAAGAATGAAAAAGTAACCGAGATAAACATAGTAAATATCTTTATAATATTTGGCAATTTAATAGATTCAATAATAAAATAATTAAGCAAAATTACTATTAAACTAATTGCATCTCCAGCAAACTCTAGTTTTACCTTATCAAGATAATAGTAATGTACATAAACACCCAATAATTTTGCTATGAATAAAGAAAAGAAGAAACACACCATATATAACGAAAAAGTATGATCTTTTCTTATATAATGTGTAACGGCCCCAATAAAATAAAGCAGCAAAAATGTAGCATGCACCCCGTTTGAAAAGATATTTGTAGTCGTTGCATCTAATGCCATGTTACTTCCTTCATCACTTTAAAATTTTTACAAGCTTTACTTTCTTTAAATTTTCTAATATAAAAAATCTAAATATAATATTTACCATGTAAATTCAAAGTTTATGAGATAATTATCTTTTAGTAATGATCTTTAGTATTTCTTTAGGGAAATTATCTACATAAGAAGTCCGATATACGCAATTAATAGAACATCCCTTTTCACAACCTTTTTTTAAATTTCCATAATGCTTAAGATCTTTTGCTGTATAAAAAAGTAAATCTTTATTGAGATGACCACGTTTTGCTGAGCAAAATTGTACTTTTCCATTTTCATCAATATACAAATAGCGTTGCCCAGCACGGCATTTCCAATCAGGTTTTTTTCCTGCAAGAAGATCTGATCCATATCTTGCGTCAATCAATGAAATGAGAGTTTTAGATTTTTTGACAGCATATTCCCACATGCTCTGATATGGCTCACCTTGAATCTGAATTTGTCCTTGATTATCATGAAGTAAGCCAATAGAAAATGTAAAACCATAGTTATTTACTTCATCAACAAGTTCATGAAAATTATTAACTATTTGCGGACAAAAGACACAATTTATCTGAACTTTGAATTTTGCGTATTCCTTTAAAAGTAGCAAACGTTTTTTGAGACCATTAAAATTCTTTTGGATATACAAGTCCTTGGTTGGATACATGGAATCTATGCTGACTTGCATATGCTTCAAGTTTGCTTTGTTTAACTCTTCAATTTTTTCTTTCGAAAGAAGCGATCCATTTGTTGTTAAACTGACTAATGAACGCGTAGCAGCATGAGATATAATTTCACACAATTGTGGATGCAACAGAGGCTCCCCTCCTAGTAAAGAAATAGAAATAGTTTTTAAACGATGTAGTGCATCTATTCTTTGTTTTAAAATTTCCAATGGAATAGGCGGTGAAAAATTATCATATTCGGTGCAATAGCCGCAACTTAAGTTACAACGACGGGTAACAATTAACTGTGCCATGATTGGAGCTCGCAAAATGAGCGCATTCC
Organism: Gammaproteobacteria bacterium; assembly: GCA_025451335.1. Classification (GTDB taxonomy): domain Bacteria; phylum Pseudomonadota; class Gammaproteobacteria; order DSM-16500; family DSM-16500; genus JAJPGW01. The sequence continues at coordinate 2,909 of JANWKO010000114.1, read as the reverse complement.
ACAAATATCGCAACGATAGATTCTTTAATATCATGAAGTTAACCTTCGTCTAATTTAAGGGAATATTTTATTGCAGACCAAAACTGAATAAAGTGAATATAATTTTTGATTATAAAACCTGGTGTGAACAATATCATCCCAAAAATTAAAAAATTAGATGGATAGGAGTGATATAAGTATACAGTAGCCAGCCACATATCATGTGTAAAACAACAAAAAAATAAAAATGGTTTATTGCTGTAATAAGATTTAAATAATTTATTGCTAGTTTCCATTGTTTTATGGTTTTCATTACGATTTAATGCGCAATAATACAAATGAGCAAAATGACTTGAAATATCCAACATTAAAATTCCGCAAAAAAACCACCAAAAAAGTGGATATAGCATTGCGAGCCCTAAAAGAATAAACGCAGTTGAAATTCGATCTAAACATAAATCAAAAATAGCACCCGTTTTTGAAGTCTGATTTAATTTACGAGCAAAATAACCATCAAATGCATCAAGATTCGCGCTAATAAAGTATAATAAAAAAGTTATCATGGCAGACTTAAACCACATTATCATAGCGAAAACTAGAAAAATAAAACGAATATAAATAATAATATTTGGGATGTTTAAAAGTATGGATTTTTTTGGGATACAATGCATCGAAACCATAATTTTTCCTCTACTAGGAATGAGAGATTATCATATTTTGGATGCCCAAAACGAAAAGTACCCAAAAACCAATTAACATATGCGAAAAAATAGAGGCAATAAGAGTTTTATATCGGTAAAAAAGCCATCCCCAAAATAATCCAATTATAAAAGCAATTAGAGAAAATTTTGCTGAGAATTGCAAATGTATCATTGCAAAAATAAGATTAGAAAGGAAGATAGCCCAAAAAAATCTATATTTACCTATTAAAAATTGTTGTAAAGGAGCTTGCAATCCTCCTCTGATAAGACATTCTTGTATTGGCGCTGAAACTAACACATATAGCATGCCCATGATAATAATAATATGTTCACTTGCACCTTGTTGTACGACGGATTTGCCAAAACTGAATAAAGAAATTGAATGAAAAATTGGAACATATTTTATAGCTAACCATTTAGCAAAAGTCACAAAAATCAAAATTGGCAAGGTATATAAGAACCCATAAAGTAAGGCATTTTTCCAATTGGCAACTGAAAATCCAAAAAAGCTTTTCTCATAACCGCTTTTTTTTATTCCGAACAAAAGCAAAATAAATAGGACCAATAACGTAGGCATTGTTATCAAAATACCAGTGCCAGCTTTGTGGGTTAACTGAGTTACAACTCCTACAAAAAATGCAAAAGCAACTAAAAGAATAATAACGGTTATAATAAAATTCCCTATAGCCAATAGCAATTTGGTTCGAATCAATTCTTTTTCTAAGACTTCTACCGTTTTTTCATTTGTACTACGTAAATGCAAACTAAGGCGATCAGAGAGATTTTTATAGATTAATGCGAAAATAGAATGATCGCTTATTATATTTTTAAGATCATTAACATTTATTTTCAATAAAACACAAGGTTCTAATGTCTTAACTGAGGCAGATCTGGTGTTGTCCCCTAATAAAGCAAGCTCGCCAAGGCTATCGCCCACATGCAAAGTGGTTAGGGAAAGAGCGTGTTCTCCTCTTTTTTTAAAAATTTCAACACTACCACTTTGGATGATATAAAAATCCGAACCAATATCGCCCTCTTGTATTAACACGTCGCCTTTATCTAAGGAGATTTGCTTTGTTATTGTGCTAACATTTTTAATTTGATCAATCGATAACCCGGAAAAGAGAATATTGTTTTTGAGAAACTCAATAGATGACATATTGTCATTTTCCATGCTATTCCCTATATCTTTCCTTGATATATAACTTATAATATAAATGTATGATTCTGCAACAGCAAGCTCTTATTAGCTTCAAACTTGATTTAATTAAATAATTTATTTATACAAATATCGCTGAGATTTTAACTACAAAGCTTAAAGTTAGGATTATCTGCGATCAAACTTAGTTAATTTATATATTAAATTATCTGATTAGTAAAAATTGGTTCCAATTTCAACGAAATAAAGCCCTACATTAGTTTATTACTTGCTTTTCTGAATACATCTATGCAAAAATCGTTCGAAATTTATAACAAAAAGGAAAAATTATAATGAACTATTTCGAAATCTTAGGCATCAAACCCACAAAAGAAATTCAAGCGATTAAAGAAGCTTATGGTTTGCGACTCGCTGCATTGGATTCTTCTGAAGCAGATTTTAAAAGTAAATCCCAAAAATTAACTGAAGCATTCCAATTTTTATCCGATCAAGAGAATTTAAATAAACATTTTGTAGAAATTACAAGTTTAATAGAAAGTAAAAAAACTAGCGATGAAGTAGAATCAAATAAAATTCCTGAAAAATCTGCAGAACAAGAAATGAAAAAAGTTTTAATACCTTTCTTAATTCCTAGTTTTAAGCGAGTAGAACACAATGTTAATTTCGATTTGAAAAATGCTAAAAATGGTTACTTAGAAATTCATCCGAGCAGACTTATGAAATCGCCGGCTGAATATGGTGTAATTGCTGAAATTTTAACAACAGCTCTTAAAGTTAGGTCTTACTCCCAAGCAGGTTATAATGAAAGTGATGCCAGTGACATACTTAATCAACACTCTTAGTATAAATATTTTTCTGGCTATGTTTTTATTGAAGCACTGGTAAAAGCTTCCGATTTAGAAATAAAAGCAGAAAGTGAATATTGGGGTGGCGCAATAAATGCAGGTCATAAAACATTCCCTGCTATCAAAAAAGGGACTGTAATTACTGAAGAAAATATTATTGGTTTTAAAGGATGTAACTACCGTAGTGGTACTTTTACACTTTTGGAAAAAGGTGAAAATCCTAAT
>JANWKO010000113.1 GCA_025451335.1 Gammaproteobacteria bacterium | reverse complement strand
GTATTGTTTGCACTAGGCAAAGTTTTTACACTTTCTGTTTTTACTCTAAACATTGCGTTGCTATTGGGATTATGTCTGAATTTAGATTATTCATTATTAATAGTGAATCGCTATCGAGATGAATTACGTCATGGGCGAAGTCCGCTTGAAGCTTTAGCAGTCACACAAGCCACAGCAGGAAAAGCGGTGTTTTTTAGTGGTTCAATTGTTTTTATTACACTAAGTGCATTATTATTTTTTCCAATCAATGTGTTATTTTCCGTGGGTATGGGGGGCTTAGCAGCAGTAACAATGGCTGTCTTGGTTGCAGTTTTATTATTACCCGCCGTTCTAGCTGTTTTGAATAAGCGCATTAATTTATTACCTATCCCGTTTTTTAGGAAAAATCAAGATAACGAAGTGCCAAGATATTGGCATTGGTCTGTAACAAAAGTTGTGAAGTATCCTAAGTTTTTCTTTTTCTCTATTTTATTTATTTTATTAATTCTTGGGTTCCCATTTTTACAAGCCAAATATGGGATTTCGGATTTTCGTATGTTGCCTAAACATTTAGAAAGTCGCGAAGTCTTTGATAAATTCAATCGTGAATTTGGTGAAAATAAACTGTCACCAATCATGGCGATTGTCGAAACACAACATAAAAGTATTTTGACAAAAGATAATATTCGTCATTTGTATGATTTTGTAGATCGTATTAAAGAAGATCCGCGGGTATATGAAGTGACAAGTATTGTGAATACTAAGCCACGTTTGACAAAGGATCAGTACGTAGCGCTGTATACGGGGCCTAAAGATCATTTAAATCCAGCTTTAAGACAATTTATAGATACGACAACTCACGAAAATGTGACTGTTTTAACTATATTAAGTAAATATTCTAGCGATTCACCGGAAACAACTAATTTGATTAATCATATTCGGACAATCCATCCGGGTGATAATTTAAAAATGATGCTAACGGGATCCGAGGTTAATACGGTTGATATTTTAAATAGTATTTCCAATGCATTTCCTCATGCTTTAATTTGGATTCTTGGATTTACTTATCTCATACTGTTAGTTTTATTACGTTCCGTTGTCTTACCCTTAAAAGCCATTATCACAACCGTTTTAAGTCTTTGTGTCAGTTACGGTATTTTAGTACTTATTTTTCAGAAAGGTTATTTACATGAATTTTTAAATTTTGACCCTCAAGGTATATTAGATATTAGCTTGGTGGTTATTATATTTTGTGCTTTATTTGGTATTTCCATGGATTATGAAGTCTTTTTATTAACTCGTATTAAAGAATTTTTTGAACAAAAAAATGATAATAAAAAAAGTATCGTGTTAGGTATCGAGCGCAGCAGTAAAATTATTTCCAGTGCTGCAATTGTTGTCATAGCAATTTGTTTTTCATTTATGTCAGCAGAAATTCTCATGGTAAAAGCATTTGGATTGGGAATTGCTATCGCTGTTTTTGTGGATGCCTTTATTATCCGCACCATATTGGTTCCCGCAACTATGACTTTGTTAGGTAAATGGAATTGGTATTTGCCTAAATGGCTAAATAAAATTTTGCCGAAAATCCATTTTGATCCTGAGCATGTGATTTTAAAAAAATAGATTAAAACTCCTGCTAAAATATTTGCCACACATGTGTGTCATATTTTACGCATGGTTTTCACTCTATATGCAAAATATATTTAGGTTGAAGGCGATCTGTGTGACTCCTTAAGCTATCCTTAAGAATTTCATTATTATAATCGAAAATAAACAAGGATTTTTTATGCTTTCAACCAGGGATGCGGATGATATTGTTAAAGAAGAGAAGTCACTTTCAGAGTATGAAATCGCAATCAAATTGCTCACTCCTGGTGTATTGGAGCAAATAGCAGCCCATCTTTCAGATGAAAAGGCAATCAACCCACTTAATCTAGATAATATATTTTTTTATCTTGCTGATCTTATTGAACATGAGGAAGCAACAAAAAGATTTTCCTCATCACAAACTATTTTAGATGAACTCAAACCTCAAGACAATGATAGTGCAGCTCACTATATTAAATATTTAAAAATGGCAGGGTTTACCGATTTTGAAATTTCACTATTTAATCCCAGTGATGTGAAAAGTTTAGTGGAAGAAGCGGATAAATTGTATAGCCAAGATGATGAAGCTAAAAGCCATGCGCTAGAGATTATCTCAAAATCCTATTTTCAAATCATGAGTAAAACAGATCCGATAGTTCAATTTAAAAAGAATTTAAAAAAACTAGGTTTTAATGAAAGCATTGACTCCTCCGAGAAAAATTTATTAGCTAAATACATCATGTCACTTTGCTCTTTATCATCGGAGTCGGATGCAGGATTGATTGTTTTTAAAAAATTGTATTATCGAATATATGCGCCGCTCTTTTTTGGAAAAGTAGGGGAGCGTGGTATAGATGTAATTAAATTTATTCTAAATAAATTGCAATACATTACAGATGATAAAAAACAACTTCTACGTCAATATCATTTTAATATCACACACGATTTAATAAAAGAAATTTTATTTTATCTAGATTGTTCATATTTATCCTATTCTCCTGCCGATATAATCGAGCCATTTAAAAAGTCTTTATTTTTTGAGTTTAAAAACACTTTAACTAGTAAGCTGGATACAGAATTTAAAGAAATAACGATAGATGTTAAAAATTGTTTAAATGAAAAAAATCAAACTTATCTAACCAGGCTGGAGAAGTTTCAACTTGGCCTCAAATCATTAATTGAAAAAATAAAAGAAACAGATGAAATTTGCACAAAATCACAAAATCAGAAAGTAAATTTTGAAAAAGATAGAAAACAATCTGGGGATTATTGTCAAATAATAACAGACAAAGTCGAGCAGTTGCTTTTGAAAATACAAGAAGTTGAAAAACAAGATAAGGATTTTGCTTCAGCTTCATTTACAGCAAAAATAAAATGTATATCGAAAATGCACGATAGCTTGATTTTAGAGCAGAAAAAGATTTATGTGACGTTTGATGAAGATGAAGATTTTCAAAATGAATGGAAAGATTTTTGTAGAGAAGAAAGTATTTCTCTACTGAATTTAGAACGGAATTTACAAACTGAAATTCAACATATTGCAATCACTATTTCGCGCGTTCAAAATGAAATACAGAAAAAAACACAAAAAACCATAATATTTAAAAAAGATATGATGGAAAACGAAGTTGAGAAAGAAATTAAGGCTAATTTAGAAAAAAATTGGGTTGGATTGCTTAATAATTCTCGATTAAAAACTAATATCATACAAAGGCTTGAGATGGATATCAGCGGTGAAATTGCTATTTTGAAAGTAAAAATGTTGGATAGTTTGCGCGAATCCCTTGCCAACCAAGATTTTTCTATCAATGTTAGCTTGCGGAATACAAAGATATATAAATTAAACAATGAATTAAGTTTAATGGATCTCATTCAACAAATTAATTATGACTATTTGTTAGAAATACTTAATCCGTTATTGCAACGACAAGTGAAAATTATTGATGAGTTGACTCAGATAGAAAATTCTCTGGGCTCACTTAAAGCTTCTACTCCAAAAATTTTTGAAAGTGATGATGCGAGGGAAGAATTCTTTCCAGAACCATTTTCTCCAGTAGTTGCTTCTGGCGGATCTAGCTTAGCTTTTGAGTTGAGTGAAACACGATTACTTTCATCGAGCAGGATCGATTCGAGTTTTTCTCTTGCAAAACAATTAGAAGAAGCAAATTTAGTAGCTACCGCTGAAGCGTCAAGAACGATTCCCCTTTCGTCATCTGTTTTAGATTTTGGAATCGAATTAGAGGATGATCCTAATGATGAATTGATTACACTAACTCAAAATGCAGATCAATTATTTAATGAATTAGATGCTATAAAAAATCAAGTTGTTTCTTTTATTTTGGAATTTGAGAAAAATTCGCTAGAAACAAAATCAATGTCATCTGATCAATATAAAATTTTAGAATTTATAAAGGATGTTATTTTTCTTGTCCAAGATCAAGAAGATTTATTAAAATCGATGAATTCATTTTTGAAGCATATGAAACAATCTGAAAAATTTAAAGTAACTGTGTTTGGCATAGAGCCTATCGATTCTCCACATAAAACTTTAAGTAAAACTGCCTTAACTCGTCCGCAACTCACATTGCTAAAAGATAATTTTCTCATCTTTGCATTGCAATATGTTGATAACAATTCGGAACGATTTAAATTTTTAATTTATTTAATTACCGCCAGTTTTCATCGAACGTCTATCGATATTACTGAAGATAAGGAAGCGCATCTAAAATTATTAAATTATATTTGCGATCTTCAAGAAGCCAAAAAAAGAATTATTTTTTTTATTAATTATTTGATACGTATATTTAATATTCATCCTAAATCTGACCAGCGCTTGGTTCGTCTTATGGATTTTTTAAATCAATTAATGAAGCCAGAAGTTAAAAATCTACGCGACGCCGCTTTGCTTATTACTCAAGATTTTGCAAAAATATTTACTGTTTTAGAAATTGCAAATCAGCACGATTATGCCGCCCTGATTTCAAAAATAGATATTAATCAATTGGGAGCTGAAGAAAAAATCCTTTCTGTTATAAAACAATTCGAAAATGAATCTAAGCTAGGATTTTCCTTAGCAAGACAGAGTGATGGATCCCTTAAAATTCAATATTTGACCGATCTGGCTCGTGCCAGAATGATAGCTATTTCAGCAGCAATTAGCTACTTGATTCATGCTCCAGAAAGAGGTAGGTTAGATAAGAACATAACGATAAATAATTATATCCAGCAAATGCTGGACTTAGATATAAAAAAAGAAGAAGATCAAGTATCGCTTGCTAAATTGCTTACTGAATTTTTTGAGATTGCAAAAAAATGGCATAAGATACCTTATGGATCTTGCAGTTTGTTTTTTAAACAAACCAAAGCAGAAAAAGTTGCTGATGTTAAAGAAATATCAAAAGAATTGCGATTGTTATAGGAGGTTGGGTAAACAAGTAAAAAGGAATAGATTGATTTAAAATGCTCTCTGTACAAAATTAATTACAATTAAATTAATGGAATGAATTATGTTAACAAGACCACTACAAAAAATTATATCTGAAAAGACGTTACTTAATGTTGCAAAGTTGTCAAATTTTAGTTTGGGAAAGTCTAAAGCTTTGCACTCTTTTTTTGGAAGAGGGATTCATACTGAGCCGAATTCCAATTTGTCCGAAAAAAGTATTGCGAATTCTGAATCTACTTTATTTACAACTTTAACTGGTATGGTTTTAGGTTCTGCTGCCACTTATGTTTATACAAATGCAAAACCCCATTTATTTGAATCAAAACATATATTACCTAACGACAGTCACACTGACGTTAGTGAGATAGTAAAATTAAAAAAATTATAGAAATTTGGGTCAGGTCCATTTTGGTGGACCTGAGACGCAATGAGCAGCGAAGCGCAGAATAGCTCGGTCAAAAAATCAATAACTTATGGCCAACATGATTAATGTTATTAGGTTCTAAATAATAACAGAACCTATCATGAGCGCCCTCAGAAATGAATTATTGCACTAACCGCTCTCGTGATAGCAACTAAGTCAGTTGAATTTAATTAAAAAAACGAGGAAATTGTGAATATAAATAAGTACTTTTTTTTTATTATTTTTCTTTTTTCCCTATTCTCAAATAGTTACGCAACTCGTTCTTTTATTATCGATTCTGACCTAGGAATCGATGATGCTATTGCTATTTTATATTTACTGAATCGTCAAGATATAGATGTCAAAGCCATTACGATTGCAGGTGATGGAGTTGCGCATTGTAAACCGGCATTGCGGAACGCATTAGGATTAGTGCAGCTCGCACAAAAAGCAGATATTCCCATTGCTTGCGGAAGGGAGCGTCCATTATCAGGAAATCATCACTTTAATAAACAAATTTTACAAGAATCAGATACTTTAGCTGGAGCGGCAAAATTTTTGCCGCAGATGGACAATAATTTTTCTTCTTTATCAGCTGTTGATTTATTGAGTAAAACATTGGAAAAATCATCACTACCTATCGATATCTTAGCTATTGGACCTTTGACAAATATTGCGGAAGTAATTTTAAAAAATCATGATCTCAAGAAAAAAATACGCATGATTTATATCATGGGGGGGGCAGTCAATGTACCGGGAAATATATCGTTAGTTGATTCAACGCTAAACAATCATTCTGCTGAATGGAATATGTACCTCGACCCGGTTGCTGCAGATATTGTTTTTCGTTCAAATATTCCTTTAACCCTTGTTCCTTTAGACGTCACTAATCAAGTCCCTGTTGATGAAGATATTTTTCAAGAATTGAGCAAATTATCTCATTTATCAACTGGAGGATTTCTTTTTCAATTGATGGAATATAACTTCGCGGAAATTCGTGCTCATCATTGGTATTTTTGGGAT